>JAICYA010000323.1 GCA_025934455.1 Rudaea sp. | reverse complement strand
CTCAATCCCTGCGGTGTCCATTCATAGAACCAGGCGAATGCGAGCCAGAACGGAAACCCGATACATGCCGCGATCACGAACCAGCGCACGATCCAGTCCGGCGCGCCCAGCGGCGGCCCGAGCTGCGCAATACCCTGCGCCAGCGCCCACACCGCACCGATATAGAGCACCGCGGCACGCAGCACGTTGCGGCGCTGGAGTTCGGCGAAAAAGCTCACTGCTTTTTTCCCGCGAGCCGCACCAGAGGATCGCGAATGTCGTGCTTGTAATACACCGTCAGATTGCCAAGACCGGTACCGATATCGGAGATGCGCAGTTGCAGCAGCGGAATGAAGCGCGGATTCTTCCTCAAGATGACATCCGCCTCTTCGATGTCTGCCGGAGAAAGCCCCGTTGCGCAGGGGTAATCGAGCACATGCGCAATGTCTTCGTAATTGCCAACCGGCACGACGTGGTCTCCGCATTTGTCCGCAAGCGCCAGTTGGACGTCATACGGTATCGCCATGCGAAATTCCTTTCGATACTCCGAGTGCTGCCCATCTTGGGTGATCTGGTCGATCGCGGGGTCCGTGTAAACGCGCATGGCCAGGTCGCGCAAGGCGGAGTCGCGTATGAGGCCGATCTCTCCCGTCGCGATCAGTTCGTCGTAGGTAGCGCGCCGGCGCGTATTGCCATTGAACTGCGTGGCGCGGTAGGCGCTGACCAAAAGCGCCTCGTCCGCGAGCGGAGCCTTGCCGGTGAGCGCATCGGCCGCGTGCTTCGCGTTGGCCAGGACCTGGCCGAAATAGCCAATCTGCATTTCATAGCCCCACGCCTCCTCACGCAAATCGTTCCTCAGGCGCTCGGCGAAGACGGCGGCCTTGTGGCTGGTTTCGCGATCCTCGTTCCAGTTCGAGGCCTGCAGGCCGATGAACACGCCGATGATGACCACGACAAGTTCGATGACAACCGCCGTCCAATCCTGGCGGCGGATAGCTTGCATTGCACGTCGCAGCATGGATGCATCCCCTAGGTGGCTTTCACTTTTGTCGTTGCCGGCAATCCGGCCACGAATTGATATTCGGCGAACAGGCTCATGGTCCCGCCGTCCGCAATGGCGGGTATTGGATCGCGAACGAAGGCGGCCAGTGCAAGCCGGATTCGGCAAGCCGCGCCTTGAAGTTCGGCGTGGCGTCGAGGTCGAATGGCGCAGCGCAGCCACAGTAAGTCACCGCGTTGGCCAGCAACAGGCCGCCTGCCGGACGTGCGTCGAGCGCGGCGGCGGCGCGATTGGCCTCGGTGCGCGTGCCGAACAGCGCGGCTTCGACCTGGATGGTGATGGCGTGCTGCCGGATTTTCGGCGTTGGCGCGGCGCCCGCTTCGATCCAGGCCCGGGCCTGCGCGAGGCTGTCGCCGGCGAGCCGGAACACGAGCAGTGCATCGAGATAGCTGTTGTCGTCGGGATTCGGCACCGATTGGAGCAGGCGCTTGGCTTCGTCCAAGCGCCCGAGCATGGCCAACGCCACTGCCTCCTTGACGCCACCGACCGCCCTGCCTGGGTCACGCTTGCGAAAATCGGCGAGGATCGCCAGTACCCGCTGCGGTTGCCCACTGGCGCGCGCCACCCATGTCCGCGTACTCCAATTGATCGAATTGAGCGGATCGCACACCGTCACGCGCGCCAGCAGTTCCTCGATCTGCGCGCCGTATCCGAACGCGCTGGCGAAGACCGGCATCCAGTTCGGCGCGCTGCAACCCGGCTGTGCCAGCGAAGCAGCGATGCGATTCGCCAATCCGCGCCAGTCGTCGCTCAGCATCTGGCGTTCGGCCAACGCCAACTCGCGCTGCTGCGCATCCGGGCTGGTCGCGGCCGCGCGCTCCAGTGTCTGCAATGCGGCGCGCTGCGCCTCCAGCCGCTCGACGCGGTTCGGCCGGTCGTCGATCAGGATATGTTCGTACAGGTCGGCCTTGGCGTAATACGCGAACGAGAAGTCTGGCTCCAGCGCAATGGCCTGGTCGAATTCGGCGTTGGCTTGGCGCAACCCGTCGAGGAGGTCGATCGCCGGATCGCGGTGGGCGTCGATGTAGAGCTTCCAACCCTTTTGGTAATGGATGAAGGCATCGACGTTTTTGACGCCAGCGGCGCGCATCCGCGCACGCTGGTGGTCGTCGAGCACCACGTCCAACGCGGCGGCGACCTGTTCGGCGATGTCGAGCTGCACCGCCAGCGTATCCTTGACGGTGCGGTCATAGGTCTGCGACCACAACTGGGTGCCATCGGAAGCACGAATCAGCTGCGCGGTGACGCGTGCCCGCTCCCCTTCACGCCGCACGCTGCCTTCCAGCAGATTGGCCACGCCCAGCCGCGCGCCGATGGTGTGCGAATCCACGTCCTTGCCCTTGAACTGGAACGACGAGGTACGCCCGATCACGCGCAAGCCATCGATACGCGCCAGCGAGTTGAGGATCTCCTCGGACAGACCGTCGGAGAAGAACACGTTGTCCTTGTCGTCGGACAGGTTCTCGAACGGCAGCACGGCGATGGATTTGGCCGGAATGGTCGTCACGACGGACGCTGGCAACGAGTGACTGGCGGCAGTCGCAGCGGATGCCAACACGGGTGCTCTTTGCGCCGCGGGCGTAGCCGAAGACGCCGTGACGTCACGGCTTGGCGGCGCACCGGCAACCTTCCACAGGAACCCGCCGCCCACCGCCAGCACCAGCGCGACCAGCAGCAACTCCGTGCCGCTGGCGCGTTGCCGGCCCTGGTCACCGTGATACCAGGCCAGCAACAGCGTGACAAAGAAACCCACGCAGATCGCGATGATCAACAGGCGTTCGACCGTGTCGGGCCAACCGAACCTGGTGGCCACGATGTCGATGGCTTGCAGCAGCGCGAATGCCGCAGCGACATAGGCAACGGCCCACTGCACCAGCTTGCGTTGTTTCAGTCGTGCGATGAAGTCAGTCATGGAACTTTCGACCTTGTG
>JAICYA010000413.1 GCA_025934455.1 Rudaea sp. | reverse complement strand
TTGAAGTGCGTGGACGGCACCTGCACGAATCGCGGCGCGACCCAGTTCAAGGCTTTGTACGCAGCCGTGCGCGTGTCGGTGAGTTCATGCGGGCTACCGCTGCCGTCTGCATCGACGACGGCCAGTTGCGAGGGCACGTAGGACGACGAATGCACGACCAGCAGCTTCGCGCCGTCGTGCGACAGCGCGAACGAATCCATGCCTTGGTAATGCGTGACGCGTTGCAGTTCGCCGCCGTCGGCGCCGACACGGTACACGTCGTAGGCCCAGGGTTTTTCCGCGTTCGCGCGTACGTAGAACCAGCGCCCGTCGGTGGAAAGTTGCGGGTGCGACACTTCGAAGCTGCCGTGCGTGAGCTGTCGCACTTTGCCGTCCAGCGGTTTAGTGTAAAGCTGCGCGAAACCGGATTCCTCGGACACGTACCACAGCGTGCGGCTGTCGTTTTCCCAGCCGAATTCGTTGAAGTTCCAGTTGATCCACGCCGCGTCGTGCAGGCGCTGTTGCAGCGCGAGCGTTGGATGCGCGGGATCGAGCGTCGCGATCCAGCGATCCTTGTTGTCGATCGCGCGCAACTGCACGGCGGCGTGCGCGCCGTCGCGGGAAAATGCGATGCCGGCGATTTCCAGGTCGCGCGTCTTTTCCTTGTCCGCCTTGGTGGATTTGCTCGCCTTTCCGCTCTTGCCTTTTTCCTCGGTCGGCGCCTTGAGCATGCCGGCTTTTTCGTTTTCCGCGCGAATCGTGGCGAGTGGATCATCGTGGATGCCGGGTAGGGCGTCGACGTCGATCCGGGTCTGCGTGTGCTTGACCAGATCAAACAACCACAGCGACTGCGGCGCGGGCGCGTTGCGGCCGGCGTCGCGGCGTAGCGATTCGAATTCCGGATAGCCCGTGTCGGTGACGTAGCGGATCAGCTTGGGCTGTTCGCCGCGGTCGTGGCTCTTTTCCACCGTGACCGCGAGCAGCCAGCGCGTGTCGGGCGAAAGTTCCGTATCGACGAGCTTGACCTTGTCGCCGAGGTAAAACGGCAGCGGCGCGCGGCTCGCATCGCCGCGCTGCATCGTTTGCGCGTCTTCGCGGGTTTCCTTCTTGTCCTTGTCCATTTTTTGCAGCGTCGTGAACAGGCGCAGCTGTTCGGCGCGCAGCACGTCGTGCTTGGGCGTGGCATCCGGATCGTCCTGCGTTTTCAGGATGGCGGCGGGCGACGTCGTGCCGCTGCCGATGTCGTGCACGAACCAGTCGTCGCCGCTGTGATAACTGAGTAGGCGGCCGTCGGCGGAGAATTGCAGGTCGCCCTGGCGCTCGGCGTCGCGCGTCACCTGCATCGTCGCGCCGTTGCGCAGGTCGCGCAGGAACACGTCGCCGTTGCGCACGAACGCCGCGTGCGTGTTCGCCGCGTCGTATACGGCGTGACTACCGTCCGCGTTCGCCATCGCGGCGGCGTCGATGAGACTGTCCTTGCCGTCGGCAAGATCGATGCGGTGCAGGTCGAACACCGGCGAGCCGTTGCGCTTGAGTTTGTAGTACACCGAATTGCCGGCGATGCTGAAGTACGGCGCGCCGCCGCCTTCCTCGAATTCCTCGGGTACCTGGATCTGCCCGGCGATCCAGTCCGGATCGGCCATGATCTGCTCGAGGGTGAGCGGTGCCGGCGCGGTCTGCGCGAACGCGGCGGCTGAAGCGATGAGGGCCGATGTGATCAGGGACGATGCGGCAATGGCGACGATGCGGGACACGGGCGTTTCCTCGAAACCCAAACGCGCAGCATAGCGGCTGGACGCGGCATCGCAAGCCGCCACAAGTCATGGCGCGCTGGCAGATGGGGGCCAAATCCGGCACCATGCTCGCGCCGCCGCCAAGGATCCGCCATGCCCCTGCCCTGCATCGAAAAGACCACCGGGCCGAACCCGCGTCATGCCGTGATCTGGCTGCATGGCCTGGGCGCCGACGGCAACGATTTCCTGCCGATCGTGCCGGAACTGGTCGATCCGCGTTGGGCGCCGCTGCGCTTCGTGTTTCCGCATGCGCCGGTGCGCCCGATCACCATCAACGGCGGCATGGCGATGCGCGCGTGGTACGACATCTC
>JAICYA010000391.1 GCA_025934455.1 Rudaea sp. | reverse complement strand
GTCGATCCGAAGTCCGAGTTCATGCGTTATTTCGACTCGAGCAAGGGCGAGGGCGGCAAGTAGCGCACGATGCCGCACACATTCGCTGCCGCGCTGTGCCTGGTGCTGGTGCTCGAAGGTTTGTTCCTGTTTGCCGCGCCGCAGGCCTGGCAGCACATGGCCGAGCAGATGCGTCGGCTCGATCCGCGCCAGTTGCGCCTGATCGGCGGGATCATGATCGCGGTCGGATTGCTCGTGCTGAAGTTGGTTGTCTGAACCGTTCCTGTGGCAAGCGCAGTGCCGGCGCCCCGCGCTGCGGCTTTTCGGGTATGATTGCGCGCCTTCACGGCGGCCCATCCCGCGCCGCCGCGATGTTTCCCTTCCGGAGGTTTTCATGATTTTGCGTGGCATCTTGATGGCGGCAGCGACCCTGGCCGCGGGCGCGGCATTCGCGCAAAACGGTGGTTCGACGGCTGCGGCCAGCCAGGCACAGGCGCAGCAGCAAACGCCGCCTGCGCCGCTCACCGCGGCGGACAAGCCGAACCTGTCCTACGCGATCGGTTACCAGATCGGCTCGGATTTCGTCGAACGCAAGATCGACATCGATCTCAATGCCGTGATTCGTGCGATCCAGGACGGCTATGCCAAGCACGCGCCGACCGTCAGCGAAGACAAGATGCACGACCTGCTCGCGCGCATGCAGTACCAGATGTACACCAAGGCCAAGGGCGAGTTCGACAAGCTCGCTTCCGAGAACAAGGCCAAGAGCGACAAATTCCTCGCCGACAACAAGTCCAAGACCGGCATCAAGGTGCTGCCATCGGGCGTGCAGTACCGCGTGATCGAAGAGGGTACCGGCACCCAGCATCCGACCGTCAACAGCGAAGTCACCGTGCATTACCGCGGTTCGCTGATGAACGGACTGGAATTCGACAGCTCCTTCGCGCGCGGCGAGCCGGTGCACTTCAAGGTCGGCGACGTGATCAAGGGCTGGCAGGACGTGCTGCCGCTGATGCGCGTGGGCGACCATTGGCAGATCTTCGTGCCGGCGGCTCTTGCCTACGGCGAACGCGGCCAGCCGCCGCGCATCGGCCCGAACGAGGCGCTGGTGTTCGAGCTCAAGCTGATCGCGATCAAGTAATCGCCTGAGCCAAACGCTACAACGAAAACGCCGCGCTCGACGCGGCGTTTTTGTTTCCCGGGCAGGTCGTTTCAGGGCGTGGCGACCGCCTGTGCCGCGAATCGGGTGATGAAATCGGCGGCGGGTTCGGGCCGGCCCAGGTAATAACCCTGGCCGAGGTCGCAACCCATCTCGACCAACAAGCGTTGCGTGGTGGCATCCTCGATGCCTTCCGCCGTCGTCACCAGGCCGAGGTTGTGCGCGAACTGGATGATGGATTCGACGAGCCTGGCCACGCGCGCATCGCTGGTGATCGAGGCGACCAGGGAGCGGTCGATCTTCAATTCGGTGGCGGGGAATTTGCGCAGATAGGTGATCGAGGCATAGCCGACGCCGAAATCGTCGATCGCCACGCGCACGCCGTGATCGCGCAAGCGCCGCAGTGCGTGCACGGCCAAGTCCAGATCCCGTGCCAGTGCGGTTTCAGTGACTTCGGCCACGATCGTGGTCGGTGGCATGCCCCAGATGTTCAGCGCATCCAGCAGCTGTTCCACGACGCCGCCGCGCGAGAGCGCCTGCGGCGACAGGTTGATCGCCAGCGCGAAGTCCGCGGTGCGCGGCATCGTCGAAGCGTGCCTGAGCGTGGAATGGATGCTCCAGCGCGTCAGCGCGGATATCAGGTGATTTTGCTCGGCGAACGTCACGAAATCGTCCGGTTGCACCGGTCGCTGGGTGCGGCTGGTCCAGCGCGCCAGGGATTCGACGCCGACGATGCGCTGCTCGGCAAGGTGCCACAGCGGCTGGAAGTAGGTGATCAGTCGGTTGGCCGTGATGCTGTCGCGCAAATCGTGGTAATCGATCAGCGCGCGCGCGCTGGTCGGGTCGTGGAAGGCATATTGGTCGCCGCGCCGCTGGGCGTCGTCCACAGCCGTCTGCGCGTTGCGCCACAGCGCGTCCGCGTCGGTGCCGTCCTCCGGAAACAACGCCACGCCTATGGCCACGCGCGTCTGCCACGGCGGGACATCGCCGGCGACGACGTGCGGCTGTTCGAAGACGGCCGCGAGTTTGGCGATGGCCAGCAGCATGTGGTTGCGGTTGTGCAGCCCCGGCAGTACCGCAACGAAGGTCTCGTCGCCCGATTGCAGCACGATGTCCGCCGGACGCAGCGCACCGCCAATGAGTTTTCCGATGTGCGTTTCGGCCTGTTCGCCGCAGGTGCTGCCGAAGCGCAGGGCGATCAGGCGCAGGTCG
>JAICYA010000448.1 GCA_025934455.1 Rudaea sp. | reverse complement strand
GGTCAACGCGCCGGTGCTGCACGTGAACGGCGACGATCCGGAAGCGGTGGTGTTCTGCGCGCGCCTGGCATTCGACTTCCGCGCGAAGTTCAAGCGCGACGTGGTCATCGACCTGGTCTGCTATCGCCGCCACGGCCACAACGAGGCCGACGAGCCGGCGGCGACGCAGCCGCTGATGTACCAGGTCATCCGTGCGCGACCGACCGCGCGCGAACTGTATGCGAAGCGACTCGTTGCCGATGGCGTCTTCGCGGAGGGCGATGCGCAGAAGCTTGCCGACGCCTACCGCGCCAAGCTCGAGGCCGGACAGGAAATCGCCAACATCGACCCGGCATTCAAGGACGCCTTTGCCGTGGACTGGACGCGCCACATCGGCGCGCGCCTCGACCAGGCCGTCAAGACCGGCGTGGTGAAAGACAAGCTCGAAACGCTCAACGAAAAAATCCTTACCATGCCACCCGATCTCGTGCTGCATCCGCGCGTGGCGAAGATTTACGCCGATCGCGTGGCCATGGCGGCGGGTACGCATCCGATGGATTGGGGCTTCGCCGAGAACCTCGCCTACGCGGCGATCGTCGACGACGGCTACGACCTGCGCCTAGTCGGCCAGGATTCCGGCCGTGGCACGTTCTTCCATCGCCATGCCGAACTGCACGACCAGAAGACCGGCCGGATCCATGTGCCGCTCGCGGGCGTGCGCAAGGACGCGAACGTGCAGGTCATCGACTCGCTGCTCAGCGAAGAAGCGGTGATGGCGTTCGAATACGGCTACACCACCGCCGATCCGCACACGCTCACGATCTGGGAAGGCCAGTTCGGCGACTTTGCCAACGGCGCGCAAGTCGTCATCGACCAGTTCATCGCCGCCGGCGAAGCCAAGTGGGATCGGCTGTGCGGACTCGCCCTGTTCCTGCCGCACGGCTACGAAGGCCAGGGTCCGGAGCATTCCTCGGCCCGGCTCGAACGCTACCTGCAACTGTGCGCACTGCAGAACATGCAGGTGTGCGTACCGACCACGCCCGCGCAGATGTTCCACATGCTGCGCCGGCAGATGCTGCGCGACTGCCGCAAGCCGCTGATCGTGCTCACGCCAAAGTCCCTGCTGCGCCACAAGCTCGCGGTGTCGTCGCTGGACGATCTCGCGAACGGGCGCTTCCAGCTCGTGATTCCCGATTCCAGCGCGAAACCCGGCCAGAAGGTGCGCCGCGTCGTGCTGTGTTCGGGCAAGGTTTATTACGATCTCGTCGAGGACGCGGCCAAGCGCGGTCTCGCCGACGTCGCGATCGTGCGCGTGGAGCAGTTGTATCCGTTCCCGCGCGCCGAGGTGAAGGCGGAACTGGCCAAATATCCGGCAGCGAAGGAAATCGTCTGGTGCCAGGAGGAGCCCATGAACCAGGGAGCGTGGTACCAGATCCAGCATCACCTGGTCGCCTGCCTCACCGACGAGCATTCCCTGCACTATGCCGGTCGCGTGCGTTCACCTGCTCCAGCAGCGGGACACCTGCCGACCCACGTCGCCGAACAGGCCGCGCTGGTCGAGCAGGCGCTGGCCGGCCCGGCGGGTGTGGATCATTCGGCAGACTAAAAAATACAGTCACAGGACATAACCCATGGCACTCGAAATCAAAGTTCCGGTATTGCCCGAATCCGTCAGCGACGCGACCATCGCGAGCTGACACAAGAAACCGGGCGACGCGGTGAAGCGCGACGAAAACCTCGTCGATCTGGAAACCGACAAGGTGGTGCTTGAAGTACCGGCGCCCGCAGACGGCGTACTCAAGGAAATCAAGCAGCAGACCGGCGCAACCGTGACCAGCGGGCAGTTGCTCGCGGT
>JAICYA010000225.1 GCA_025934455.1 Rudaea sp. | reverse complement strand
TCGTGTGGTTGAGTAGAAATCCTTTTGTATACTCCGGCGCGTCGGCGGCGAGTTTCCAGGCGCCGCGCTGTTTGCCGATCGCATTCCACGTCCACACCACGCCCGGCGCGGTGCCTTCGTGGAATTTCGCCTGCACGCGGATGCGTCCATGCGCGGATTCCGCGAACACCCAGTCGCCGTCGGCAATGCCGTGCGCCTGTGCGGTATCGGGATGCAGGTAAAGGAAATTGCGCGCCGCGATCTGGCGCAGCCACGCGTTCTGCGAACCCCAGGCGTGGTACATGAACATGGGGCGTTGGGTGATGGCGGAAACCGGAAACGCAGCGTCTTCCGGCGCAGCCGCATGCCAGAACGGCAGCGGATCGAAGAATTTTTCCACGCGCGCACGCTCGCGCGCGGGCGGCTGCACGGCGCCATGTCCCTGCGCGGCGAGGCGGAATTTCTGCAGGCGTTCGGAATAAATTTCCAGCACGATCGCATCCGTCGAACCGACGAAGCCAAGCGACTTGGCCCAGTCGAGGTAATCGCGATTGGCCATCTTGTAATAGCGCCCGGCGTCGGGAATTTTCGTTTCCCAATGGCAATCGTGCGCCTTGTAGGCGTCGAGCTGATCCGGATTCGGCGCGCCGATCCCCGGCTTGTCGCCAGACTCGCCACGCCAGCCGGCGAGTAGGCCCACGCCGGGCGCGCGCTCGTGCTCGATCATGTACTGAGCATAGCCGTGCGGATATGTCGCCACACCATCCGCATCGACCATGCCCGGCAGTTTCAGGCGCGTGCCGAGATCGAGCAGCACGTCCTGGAACGGGCGCACGTCTCGATCCGGTTGGCAAACCGGTTGGCGGATCGCATCGCTGGCGGCATCGGCGTCGGAAATCGGCCGATCCAGCAGCGAGATGCAGTCGTGGCGTTCCAGGTATGTGGTGTCCGGCAGTACGAGGTCGGCGTAGTTCACCGTCTCCGACCAATAGGCGTCGGCGTAGATGAAACGCGGAATCTTGTACGCACCGTCGGCATCCTTGTCGCAAAGCATGCGCTGCGTGTCGCGCGTGTTCATCGCCGAATTCCAGCCCATGTTGGCCATGAACAGGAACAGCGTGTCGATCTTGTGCGGATCGCCGGCGCAGGCGTTGCGGATCACGGATTGCAGCATGCCGTGCGCGGCGAGCGGGAATTCCCAGGAAAACGCCTTGTCGATGCGGCGCGGCGCGCCGTGCGCGTCCACGACGAGGTCTTCGGGTGCGTGCACGTAGCCGAGCGGTCCGGCGTTCAAGCTGCCGTCCGGCTTGCGCGACTTGGCCGGCCGGTTCGCCGGCGGCACGGATTTCGGATATGGCGGCTGGTAACGGAAACTCCCCGGCGTGTCGATCGCGCCGAGCAGCATCTGCAAAACGTGCAGCATGCGGCAGGTGTGGAAGCCGTTCGCGTGTGCGGCGATGCCGCGCATTGCATGCATGGATACCGGCCGGCCGATCATCTCGTCGTGTTCGCGGCCGTGGCAATCCGTCCAGCGCTGCGGCAGGCGGATTTCCTGCTTGAACGCCATGTCGGCGAGTTCGCGCGCGATGCGCCGGATCGTAACCGCATCGACGCCGCATTGCGGCGCAACGGCTTCCGACGCGTATTCGTCGGCAAGAAAGCGTTCGGCGAGCAACTGGAAAGCAGGCGTCGCCTTGCGTCCGTCGGGCAGGGTGAATTCGCCGGCAATCGCGGGCGCGATGTCGATGGCATTCGCCAGTCGGGCGGAACCGCCGCGCTTGTCCCAGCACAGTGGATTGCCGTCGGCATCGCGCGCGATCAGGCCATTGTCCGCGCCGCCTGGATTGCGCACCACAAGGTGATGCGCGTTTGTATACTTCACCAGGTAATCGAAATCGATCCAGTCGTGCAGCAGCAATTCGCGGATCAGCGCGCCGACAAACAAGCCGTCCGTGCCGGGACGTATGCCGATCCACTCGTCGGCGATCGCCGCATAGCCGGTGCGCACCGGATTGATCGCGACGATCTTCGCGCCGCGGTCCTTGAGCTTGCCGAGCCCGAGTTTGATCGGATTGGAATCGTGATCCTCGGCGACGCCGAACATGAGCAGGTACTTCGTGCGCTCCCAATCCGGTTCACCGAATTCCCAGAACGAGCCGCCCAGCGTGTACATGCCCGCGGCGGCCATGTTGACCGAGCAGAAGCCGCCGTGCGCGGCGTAATTGATCGTGCCGAACTGCTGTGCCCACCAGCCGGTCAGCGCCTGCGACTGATCGCGCCCGGTGAAGAACGCGAGCTCGTCCGGATCGCGCACGCGGATGTCGCCGAGCCATTTTGTCGCCAGCGCCAGCGCCTCGTCCCATTCGATCTAGCGGAATTCGCCTGCGCCGCGCTCGCCGGTGCGCAACAGCGGCTTGCGCAGCCGCGCCGGCGAGTAGTGCTGCATGATTCCGGCCGAGCCTTTCGCGCACAGCACACCCTTGTTGACCGGGTGCGCGGGATTGCCCTGGATGTAGCGCACGCGGCCGTCTTTCAGATGCACTTTGATGCCGCAGCGGCAGGCGCACATGTAGCACGTCGTGGTTTTGACCGCGTCCCCGACGGGCTCGTGCAATTTCAGGTTGGCATGCGGCATGCGCGCATGATAACGGATGCGGCGCGGCGGTCCGCATGCCGTACCATAAGGTCATGGACAGATATGAGCGCATCCTCACCCTGCACCGGATCCTGAAATCCTCGCGCTATCCGGTGCCGCTGGCGCGACTGATGGACGAACTGGGCTGTTCGCGCGCCACGGCATATCGCGATATCGCCTTCCTGCGCGATGCGCTTGGTGCGCCCATCGACAGCGAAGGCGACGAGGCGGCGTTCCATTACGCCAGCGCCGAGGCCGAGCGTTTCGAGTTGCCGGGCCTGTGGCTGACCAGCGAGGAATTGCAGGCCCTGCTCGCACTCAACGAACTGGTCGGACGCACCGGTCCCGGCATCCTCGCCAGCGCGCTGGCGCCGTTGCGCTCGCGCATCGACCGATTGCTGTCGAACCAGACCGATGGCCAGAGCTTTCCCGTCGAACGCATCCGCGTGATCGGTTCGGGCACGCGCAAAGTGGATGAGGTGACGTTTCGCCACGTCGCCGGTGCCGTGCTCGGACGCAAGCGCCTGAAGTTCGACTACCGCGCGCGCTCGACCAACGCGGCGACCACGCGCAGCGTGTCGCCGCAGCGTTTGACTCACTATCGCGACAACTGGTATCTGGACGCCTGGGATCACGGCCGCGATGCGTTGCGCAGCTTCGCGCTCGACCGCATGGGCCGCGCCAGCGTGCTCGACGAGGTCGCAGAAAATCGCGACACGTCCGAACTCGACGCGCATCTGGCCTCGAGCTACGGCATTTTTTCCGGCGCGCCCAAGGCCACCGCGACGATCCGTTTTTCCGCGCACGCCGCGCGCTGGGTCGCCGACGAACACTGGCATTCGCAGCAGCAGGGCATGCGCCTGCCCGATGGCCGTTATGAGCTGAAAGTACCGTATTCGAATTCGCGCGAACTGCTGATGGATGTGCTGCGCTACGGCCCGGACGCGGAAGTCGTCGCGCCGGTGTCCCTGCGCGAGGAGATGAAGATCATGCTCGGACTCGCGCTGGGCGCCTACAAATGAACGCGAACGCGAAAACCGTCTCGCTCGTGCTCGGCTCCGGCGGCGCGCGCGGTTACGCGCACATCGGCGCGATCGAGGAATTGCTTGCCCAGGGCTACGACATCCGCAGCGTCGCCGGCGCCTCGATGGGCGCGCTGGTCGGTGGCATCTACGCGGCGGGCCAGCTCGACGCCTACCGCGACTGGGCGCGCGGGCTGCAGAAATTCGACGTGCTGCGCCTGCTCGACTGGACGTTTCGCGGTGGCCTGATCAAGGGCGACCGCATCAGCGGCCGGCTCAAGGACCTGCTCGGCGAGGTGGCGATCGAGCATCTGCCGATTCCCTACACCGCGGTCGCGGTCGACATCCTCGCCCAACGGGAAGTGTGGTTCACGCGCGGTCCGCTGTTCGACGCGATCCGCGCCTCGATCGCGATTCCCACCGTGTTCCGCCCGCACCATTACGAGGGCCGCGTGCTGGTCGACGGCGGCCTGCTCAATCCGGTGCCGATCACGCCGACCTT
>JAICYA010000208.1 GCA_025934455.1 Rudaea sp. | reverse complement strand
GTCGTGCCGACCACGATCGTCGACGACGCCGACCTGCACGAATGGATCGGCAAGCAGGACATCACCGCGCGCCTGATCCGCGCGATCGTATCAGCGTGCAAGACCGTGCCCGCACTCAATGCATGGTACGACGGCAAGAACCTCACCCGCACCCTGCATCCACACGTCGACATCGGCATCGCCGTGGATACGGACGACGGCCTGTTCGTGCCTGCGCTGCGCAATGCCGACGTGCTCGACGCGGCCGGCATCCGCGCCGCGATCAAGCGCCTGCGCACCACGGTCGAAGATCGCTCGATTCCGGCATCCGAACTTGCCGGCTACACGATCAGCCTGTCCAACTTCGGCATGTTCGCCGGCCGCTATGCATCGCCCGTTGTGGTGCCGCCGTGCGTCGCCATCGTCGGCGCAGGCAAGCTTTCACACGACGTGGTCGCGGTGATGGGAGGCATCGAAGTGCACCGGCGCCTGCCGATCTCGCTGACCTTCGACCATCGCGCCTGCACCGGCGGCGAGGCGGCGCGATTCCTGAAAGCCTTGCTCGACGACCTCGGGCTGCCGAAGTAGGGACCTGCCTGCCGACGATAGAGCTACAAACCGAACCGGTAATCAATCTTCACCAGGAACTGCTCGTCGTCGCGCAGCGAAAATGCGTTGCCGAGTTGCGACGGCGCACCGGATACGACGCCGGGCATGTCATCCAGCGCAAAACCGCCGCGGCCATATACCACGTACAGATACGACAACGGCGCCAGCTCGAAGCGGTAGCGCAACTGCACGCCAAGCTGGCGCAGACGGAAGTCATGGACCGGCGCACTGCTCGGAATCGCCGCACCGTTCGCAGCCACCTCGTAGGCGCCGCGGATGCGCGCGTCCAGTCCGATCGCCTGCAATTTCAGGCGCAGTTGCTGGCGCTCGCTGGCGTACCAGTCGAAGCCCGATTGCAGCTCCAGCGTGTGCTGGTTGAAACGGCCGATCAGGTTGTCGTGCTGCCAGATCAGCCAGTCCGGCGTGTGCTCGTAGTAGGGGCCGGCGTAAACGCTGAAATTGTCGCTGACGAAATACGTCGGGATGAACTTGAAGTCGTAACCGACTTCATGATTGCCGCCCAAGCCGCCGGTGTAGAACTCCGCCTGCGTCTTGTACGACCAATCGCCATGGCGTGGACCGGTATGTTCCCAATGCGTGTTGATCGAGGGCGGCAGGTGCAGCGCGTTGTGGCCGCGCGTGAGCAGGTCGTCCCACCCGGCGCTGTCGATGTTGACCTGCGCGAACTCGTTGCTGCCGTCGTGCAGGTCGCTGTTGCGGTTGATGCGCAGTTCGCGCCGCAGGGTCAGGTGGCGGTCGTCGTTGTCCAGGCCGTCCAGGCGGAAATGCCAGTCGTGCGAGGCGTAACGCGAATCCGCCGGCAAGTCGGTCACGCGCTTTTGCAGTTCCCAGTGCGCGTAGTCGAAGTTGTTGCGCGACAGATAACCGAAATCGTTGACCTCGAAGCGATCGTCGAAATGCATTCCCAGCCATTGCTGGCGCCAGCCATCGCCCATGTCGTAGTTGGCGATGAAGGTGGCGCCGAGACCTTGCGTGGTACGGCCGGACTGGTCGATGCGCGTGCCAATGACATTCGCGGCTATGACCAACCCCGCACTCGGACGCCAGTGTTGATCGATGCCCAGCACCGTGGCGTCGCGATCCAGGAACGGATGATCCACGCGCGTCAGCAGCAGCCCCAGGCTCTCATCGCCGAAATCGTGCACCACGCGCGCGGCGCCGAACGTGCGCCCGGCGCTGCCGCGCTCGTCGGCGGCCAGCACGCCGTAGCTGGTCGTGCCGAAACTGCCGTTGAATTTCACCGCTTCAGCGATATCTCCCGCCCCATTGCCGTCGTCGGCGGGCCCGCCCACGCGGCGCGTGTAGACAAGTTGGCTGTTGTCGTCGAGCAGGCTGAAATCGAAGATGCCCTGGTTCTCAGTGAAGAATGGGCGCTTGTCGGAGAAGAACGTCTCCTGCGCGCTGAAGTTCACCACCAGGTCGTCGCTTTCGACCTGGCCGAAATCCGGATTCAGCGTCGCGGTCAACTGGAACTGCCCGTTCGGCTTCCAAAAGATGTCCGCGCCCTTGCTGAGGTTGCTGCGCCCATGCACGTTGTCGTACAGCGCCGAAACGTAAGGTTTGATCGCCAACAGCGACTGGCTGTACGCCGGCACTTCGATGCGCTCGAACGCGGAGAGATAACGCGGTTGCGTATACGACACCGCCGGCCATGCCACGCGCTCGCCGGTCGCGGCGATCACGCGATCCAGGTAAAGACCGATCGTGCGTTTGCCGCCCACGGCATGCTGCATCGGCGCGGTATACCACGGGATCAGCACCTCCACCGACCAGCCCTGCGCATCCTGCGCGACCGCGTGTTGCCAGAGGCCGTCCCAGTCGGCATTGAAGTTGTTTTCGTTCGTGATGACTTCGTCGTCGACCGCGCCCGTGGAAGCCACTGCGAAGTCGAAACCGGTGCGGCCGTCGCCGTTGAAATCGACCTCGACATTGATGCGATCGACCTGATCGCGGAAATCGCGTTGCACCTGCTGCTGCGAGCGCGGCACGCCGGCTGGCTGGGCGACGCGAATCGCCACGGCGAGGCCTTGCGGGGTAGCCAGCACCCATGCCTCGACCGGATATTGCGCGGGCTTGCCGCTCAGCGGCTGGGTCTGGCGGAAATCGGTGATGTGCCGCGCGCCCTGCCACTCCACGGGATCGATCTTGCCGTCGATGTCGATGGCCAGGGCAGGCGCCGCGATGAGGGTCAACAGCGCGCAAGCGAATCGAAGTATCCGCATCGGACATCCCGCACGTGCGCCACACGGGCGCGTGATTGCCAGTGATCCATGGCAAACATGGATGCGCCGCATGGTGCAAGCGTTTAAGCGCGCCTTCGACTGGCGAAAGTCATGTAGAACGCGATATACGCGTCACAAGTTCGTCATCGCCTCGAGGGCGGCCGCCACTTCATCCATATCGACACCATCTGCCAAAGTGATGTCGTCCATTGAGCCAGCGTCGAATGCGTGCGTCCTAATAGCAGAGACGCGCTGCGCAGCATCGCGCGGTGAAGTGAATCCAGTGCTCTGCAGAAGCAATCGTTCTCCTTGCACCAATTTGAAATAGAACTTGCCGTCAGCTCCGCGATACTGTTTGAAAGCAGCTAAAGACTCTGATTTCCAACGAAATGTAGTACTAGCGGCGTGTAGTCGCTTGGATTCGCCTAATCTGGCGCTGCGATTTCTGCGATCTGCCAATCCATCACCCTTATCAATCACAGCAAGATTTCGTAGCCCGACAGTTCTTCGCAGCTCTTGGATGAATGGTGTGGCATATTTATCTCGCAGACGCTTAGCGCCTTTTTGTAATGTGTCTTCAACGTAAGCTGGCATGCTTCGAATACGCTCGTATTTTTCGCGCAGCGGCGCGAGTTCCGCATTCACGCGCTCGAAGACTTTCTGCTTCGCGTCGCCCCAGCCGATGCCATCGGTGTAGGCGCGGCGCATCGCGGCGGTTTCGTCGGCGCTGGCGAATGCCTGATAGATCGCGAACAGGTTTGACTCATCCGGATTCTTCGCCTCGCCCGGCGCCTGCGAATTGGTGACGACGCCGAGGATCGCCTTGCGCAAATCCTTTTCCGGCAGCCACAGCGGAATCGTGTTGTCGTAACTCTTGCTCATCTTGCGCCCGTCGGTGCCGGGCAGCGTGGCCACGTTTTCCTCGATCACAGCCTCTGGTAGCGCAAATATCGGATTTGCGGGAAGCATGTTGCCCTTCGCAGGCGGCGTTGGCTCACGCAAATCAAAGTACCCACCGTAAAGAAAATTGAATCGCTGGGCTATGTCGCGCGCCATCTCGATGTGCTGCACCTGGTCGCGGCCGACCGGCACCTTGTTCGCGTTGAAGATGAGGATATCCGCCGCCATCAGCACCGGGTACATGTACAACCCCGCGGTCACGCCGGCGTCGGCATCCTCGCCTTTGTCGCGATTCGCATCGGTCGCGGCCTTGTAGGCGTGCGCGCGATTGAGCAGGCCCTTGGCGGTGACGCAGGTCAGCAGCCAGGTGAGTTCCGGAATTTCGGGAATGTCGGACTGACGGTAGAAATATACTTTTTCCGGATCGAGGCCGCAGGCCAGCCAGCTCGCGGCGATTTCCAGCGTTGACTGACGGATGCGCGCCGGATCGTCGCACTTGACCAGGGCGTGGTAGTCGGCGAGGAAATAAAACGACTCGGCGCCGGCGTTGCGGCTGGCCGCGATCGCCGGGCGGATCGCGCCGACGTAATTGCCCAGGTGCGGCGTGCCGGTCGTGGTGATGCCGGTGAGGATTCTGATTGGCTTGGCCATGCAACACATTCCCTAGCGCAGGTGCGCAGTTTACGCGATCGCCATG
>JAICYA010000069.1 GCA_025934455.1 Rudaea sp. | reverse complement strand
GTCGGGGCCGGTTTGAGCCTATCGTTCGCGCACGACGCGAACACCGACCGCCACCATCAGCGTGGCGAACAGCACCAACATCCACTCCGACAGCGCCGGCGTCGGCACAAGTACGGGCGGTGCACTCATGACAAGCGAAAGTTGCGCCGACGCCGACGCGAATCCGCCTCCGCCAGCGTACTCGGCGCTAAGGGCATGCGTTCCCTGCGCCAACGAGGACAACGTCAGCACGGCCACTCCGTTCGCGTCCAGGGCAACGCTGCCCAGGCTCGTCGTGCCATCGAAGAACGCGACGCTGCCGGTCGGCGTCGCCGAAGATCCGCCATTGGTGAGCGTTGCAGTCAAGGTCACGGTCTGGCCCGCGATGGCCGGATTCGGCGTGGCCGTGAGCGTCATCGCCGTTGTCGCGGTGGAAACGGTGAACTGCAGCGTGCCGAACGAAGCGGCGGAATTGCCGTCGCCGAGGTAGTCCGCGCGCAGGCTGCGAACGCCGGTAGCCAGGTTCGCCGTCGTGCAGGTCGCGTTGCCGGACGCATCGACGGCGACGCCGCTGCAGCCCGGGATCGCCACCCCGCCGTCGCTGAAGTCGACCGCTCCCGTCAACGTATCCGCATTGCCCGGCGGCAGCGAAACCGCCGCGGTCAGGGTGACGCTCTGGCCGTAGCTCGTCGTGGCAGGCACCGCCGTCAGCGCGGTCGTTGTCGCCGCCTTGCCCACGGTGATGCTCGCGCTGCCCGTTATCGAACCTGTCACCGTGTCGGTTGCCGTCAGCGTCTGGCCACCGGCGGTCTTCAACGTCGCATTGAACGTGCCAACGCCATTGCTCAATGTGGCGTCGGCGGGCAGCAGCGCAGTACCGTCGCTGCTCGTGAAATGCACGGTGCCGGCATAGGTGGTCGCCGTGTTGCCGCCAGAGTCGAGTGCGGTCACGGTGAACGCGAACGCGGTTCCCGCAGTGGCGCTGCCGGGTGCGGCGATGCCGAAGTGCGTGGCCGGCCCGATGATCAGAATCTGCACGCTGCTAGGACCATAGATTGGTGACAGCGCAAAACCGGACGGCAGCGACGAAGACGTAATGCCGGAGAATGTCCCGCTGACCGACAGTGCGGTTACCACGGTATAGACCTGCCCCGGCACTGGCGCGGCGGCGAAGTTGAGGTGCAGCGTACCGCCGAGCATCGCCGTACCCTGAACACCGAGCATCGAGTTCTGACCGGCGCCATTGGCATTGATCGTCAAGGTGCCGGCTGTTTGCGCATAGCTGGCAACCGTCAGCGTCTGGTTCACGGCAACGCCATCCCCGGGCACCACGAAGCCGCTGCTCAAGGCAAGGCTGTTCGGCAGCGTGACCGCACCCGCCAGCGTACCGCCATTGACGATGACTGGACCTGTGCCAAGCGCGCCGTTGCCAGCGGCAAAGATCTCGCCCGCGCCGACGGCCGTACCACCGGAGTAGGTGCTCGACCCGGTCAGCGTCAGCGTCCCCAGGCCCTGCTTGGCGATGCTGCCCGTGCCACTGATGATTCCGGCGAACGTCGTGCTGCTGCCGTCGCCAAGCGTGAGCGTGCGCGCGCCCAGATTGATCGTGCTGCCGGAAGCGCCGACCAGCGCGCCGATGGTTTGGTTGGCGTTGGCTCCGGAAAGGTCGAGTACGCTGCCTGCGCCCAGGTTGACCATGCCATATGCCGGCAGCGCGCCACCCCCGCCGAGTGCGAAGGTGCCGGCAGTGACGACGGTTCCCCCGCTGTAGCTGCCCAGCCCGGCCAACGTCAGCGTGCCGGTTCCGTTCTTGATCAGCGCGCCGAAGCCGGACAGCGCGCCCGACAGCGTGAAGTCGTTGCCGGCCTGCGCGATGAGGCCGCCGGCATTCAGCGTGATCGCCTTGCTCAGCGTAGAGCCGCCCGTGCTCGCGGCGATCGCGCCGCCATTGGCGATAATCGGGGCGCTGCCGAAATTGGCGTCGTTGTCGAAGTTGGCGAGGCCATCGTTGAGCGTGGCGTCACCGTTGACCAGCGCGCCTTGCAGGTTCCACGTGCCGCTGTTGACGATCAGGTGCTGGAAGTTGATGTAGGTGGCGGATGAGGCATTCGTCACCGTCCCTCCCGTACCCGAACCTGGGCCGGTCACGACGTTCTGCAGCACCAAGGTGTTGTTGCCGCCCGCACCGCCGTCGACCTGCCCGGTCGGCGCGAAGTTGAGGTTGATGCCGAGCACACCGAGCAGATTTAGCCCGAGGCTGCCGCCATTGTTCACGTCTGAACCGGATACGGCAGTGAAGGTATTCGTACTGTTCGCGCCCATCGACACACTGCCACTGATCGTGCCCGCGTTGACGAAGGCATTGCCGGGAGCGGATGGCTCGAAGCCGGTGCGGCCGGTGATGTTGCCGGTATTCGTGAAACTGATTTGTCCGCCACCATAGGCGGCGATCACCGGCGCGTCGGACCCAAGCAGCGAAACACCGAGCAGGGCACTGGATGCCACGGTGCCGGCATTGCTCAGGCTGGTGGTACCCCCGGCGCCGTTGCGCACGGCGAGGGCCATGCCAGTCAGGTCGCCGAGGTTCAAACCCAAGAGGCCCGTGGTGCCTTTCATGATACCGACGCTCTGGTTGTTGACAGTCACCGAGCTGCCGGCGATCGCCGAGCCGAGATTGGGATTGCCGATCACCGTGCCGGAGGACAGCAGGCTGAGCAGGCCGAGCAGGGACGGATCGATGGTGCCGCTGTTATTGAGCGTCGTGCCGTTGCCGGTCAGCGACATCGCGGTGCCGCCCAGGCCGAGCAACACGCCGAGCGAGCCGCCGGTCACCACGTTGACGGTGAGGTTGCTGGCGCTCGAGGCGTAGGCGGGCGCGAGCGGATTGGCGGCACCCGAGCAGGTGACGGTGGCACCATTGGTCGGATTGACCGGCGTACAACTGGCCATCGCCGGCTGGAGTGGTACGACGCATGCAGCGGCGCATAACAGCGCAAATAGTCGGCGCAACGTTCGGGGCGACATCGCCGGGTCGCGCCGAGCCGCGTCGGTTTGGTTCGGGCAAGCGAGATTTAGCAGTGGAGACGCACAAGCCGGGCCGGCAAACGGACGACAAGTCGGTGCGATCAAAGGAATGCGCATCGCGCCGCCCGCCGTCAAATCGTACATCGTCTTCATCGCTCCCTCCCCCATTTGCAGCCGTTACGAGCCTTGAGCCCGTCACTCGCATTGCTCAAAAAAAACAGCATAGCACGCTGGAAGTTGTCCAGAAGCCCGCCCGCAGTACGCCGGGACCTGCATGGAAATCCACGCGGCCCAGTGCCTGCTTGATCGCGATCTCCCACTGGCTCGCCGCGCTAAAATGCAGTTGGACATCTACGACCTGAGCGCCCAGGCTGTGGATCCTGCATCGACGGCGTGAATTTTACGGAGGCGGCCTTTTTCGCCCACCCGCAATCGCGAAGTGCTTGATTGAGTTGGTGGGCCGTGGTGGGATCGAACCACCGACCAATAGATTAAAAGTCTACTGCTCTACCGCTGAGCTAACGGCCCGGGAATGCACGCGAGGGGGCGCGCAGTTTAACGGTAGCGTGTCGGATCGGCAACGCCGGCATCGCTGAATCCCTGCGCACGCAGGCGGCAGGCGTCGCAGTGTCCGCAAGCGCGTCCATCCGCATCCGCCTGATAGCACGACACCGTTGCCGCGAAGTCGACGTGCAGGCGCAGGCCTTCGCTCGCGATCTGCGCCTTGCTCAGGTGGATCAGCGGTGCGTGCACACGCAACGCAGCGCCTTCGACACCCGCCTTGGTGGCGAGGTTCGCGAGTTGCTCGAACGCGGCGATGAATTGCGGCCGGCAATCCGGATATCCGGAATAATCGACCGCGTTGACGCCGCAGAAGATGTCCTGCGCGCCGAGTACCTCCGCCCAGCCCAGCGCGACGGACAACATGATGGTGTTGCGCGCCGGCACATAAGTGACGGGAATGCCGCTGCCGCCCACGCCCTGGACAGAATCGACGGGCACGTCGATGTCGGCGGTCAGCGCCGAGCCGCCGATGCTGCGCAAATCCACATGCACGGTCTTGTGTTCGACGGCGCCGAGAGCACGCGATACGTTTTGCGCGGCAGCCAATTCCGAAGAATGGCGTTGGCCGTAGTCGACGCTAAGGGCGTGGCAGGCAAAGCCCTGCACGCGCGCGAGCGCCAGCGTCACCGCCGAATCCATGCCGCCGGATACGAGGACGACGGCGCGTTTCATCGTCCTTTCTCCTCGCCCCACAGGATCTTGTGCAATTGCAATTGCATGCGCACCGGCAGGCGATCGTCGAGTATCCATTGCGCCAGATCGCGCGGCGCGAGTTTTCCCCATACCGGCGAGAACAGGATTTCGCAGCGCCCGCCGAGCGCGTGTTCGTTCACTGCCGCGACAGCCCAGTCGTAATCGGTGCGGTCGGCGAGGACGAACTTGAGCTGGTCGTGCGCCGTCAGGACGGCGAGATTGCTCCACAGATTGCGCGCGGATTCGCCGGAGCCGGGAGCCTTGAGGTCCATGACGCGGCTCACGCGCGCATCGACGCCGCCCACGTCCAGCGCGCCGGAGGTTTCCAGCGACACTTCGAATCCGGCGTCGCACAGGCGCGCGAGCAGATCGAGGCAGCGCTTCTGCGCGAGCGGTTCGCCGCCAGTGACGCAGACATGCCGCGTCCGGTACTTGCCGACTTCATCCACGATATCGGCGATGTCGCGCCACTGTCCGCCCTGGAAGGCGTATTCGGTATCGCACCACACGCAGCGCAGCGGACAGCCGGTCAGGCGCACGAATACCGTCGGCCGGCCCGCGTCGCGCGCCTCGCCCTGCAGGGAATGGAATATCTCGGTGACGCGCAGGCGTCCCGCCGAATCGACGTCGGACATCGAACGATTAACGTTGTGCTTCGATCCGCAGCGCTCTCAACCGCCCTTGCGCGAGGTTCGCCACGGTCGAGTTGGGATATTGCTGCAGAACCTGGTTCAAGGTGGCCTGCGCCTGATCCCACTGCTTCATCTCGTACTGGCAGTAGCCGACCTTGAGCAGCGCGTCGGGCGCCTTCTGGCTGTTCGGATACTGCGTCAGCAGCTTGCGGAAGGTGTCGAGGGAAACCGGATAATTCTGCGTGACGTAGTAGCTTTCGCCGAGCCAGTAATAGGCGTTCGGGGTCAACTCGTCGTTCGGAAACTGGGTGATGAATTGCTGGAACAGACGCGCCGATTCGGCGTAGCGTCCGTCCTTGAGCGCACCGAACGCGGCATCGTAGGCCGATTTCGGATCCTGTGCGGGAACCGGTGCCGCGGCGGGAGCGGAGGCATCGGCTTGCGTCGGCGTCTGGGTCGCGACTGGCGCGCTTGCCGCAGGTGCCGCGGCGGGAGCCTGGGCGGTCTGCGGGCTGCCCAGCTGCACATCCTGCTGCATGGCGGCGCCATTCGGATTCGCGGTACCCGCAGCAGCGGGGGCAGCGGCCGGATTACGCCCTTCCAGGCGGCCGATGCGCGAATCCAGGTCGATGTATTGATCCTTGCCGTGGCTCTTCAGTTCATCGACTTGGTGGCGCAATTCCTCGATCTGGCCTTGCAGATTCTGCAACTGCGACTGCAACGCATTGATCTGGTTGACCAGCTGGATATTGGCCTGCGCGCCACCCTGGCCTTGTTCCTGCTCGAGCTTGGCCACGCGCTCCGCGAGGCTGAGTCGCTGCGCCTGCGCAGGCATGGCGAAGACGGTGGCAGCCACCAGGGCTGCCACCGGGATCGCTTGCAGCGAGTGCAAGACTCGCTTCATTGCTTACTGCTTCGCCGTGTAGACGATTTCGACGCGGCGGTTCTTCTGCCAGCAGCCTTCGTTGTGCTCCTTGCACACCGGGCGCTCTTCGCCGTAGCTGACGACGTTGAGCTGGCTCGCGGAAGCGCCGGCGGCGGCGATCGCGCTGTCCACGGCGTTACCGCGGCGCTCGCCGAGGCCGAGGTTGTACTCACGCGTGCCACGCTCGTCGGCATTGCCTTCCAAGGTGACGCGCGCGCCCGGGAACTGGCGCAGGTACGCGGCATGGCAGGCGATCTGGGCCTGGAATTCCGGCTTGATCTCGCTCTTGTCGAAATCGAAATAGACCACACGCTGGCGCAGGCAGGAATCGCTGTCCAGGCTTTCGACGGTGTACTTGCCGCCGTTGTTTTCCGGCTGCGAAGCAGCCTGCGGCGCGCTTTCGACTGCCGGTGGCTTGGTGGGCTTGGTGGCGCAGGCCGCCAAGGCGGCGCTGGCGACAACGGCCGTCAGGATGACACGAATCGGGAGTTTCATTTTTGGCCTCTTTATCAGGATGTTGACTGGAAAAACAACGCATCCGCAGGTTAGGCGGAATTACTGTCCGCGCTGACGGTAAGGCGACCACGCCGGTTCGCGCACGTCTCCATCCGCCAGTACCAGACGCTGCCTCACCCTGCCATTGGCAGAAACCGCGTACAACACATCGCGGGGGCCTTCGGTTGCGGTGTAGAGCAGCATGCTTCCGTTCGGGGCGTAGCTCGGATGATCGTCCAGATTGCCAACGGAAATCGGCTTCGAGTCGCCCGTGGTTTTGTCTAAAACGGCAATACGATACACATTTCCGTTGCCCTGCACCATAGCGATATGCTTGCCGTCCCAGGCGATCGAGGCGTTCGCGTTGTAGTCGCCCTGGAAGGTAATGCGCGTGGCGGCGCCACCGGACGCGGAAATCTGGTAAAGCTGAGGCTTGCCTGAACGATCGGACGTGAAAACGATGGTTTGGCCGTCCGGCATCCATTTCGGCTCAGTATCGATCGCATAGCCTTTCGTCAACTGCGTGATCTGGTGGCCGGCCAGGTCCATCGAGTAGATGTTCGGATGGCCGGCGAAGGACAGGGTCAGCGCCAATTTCCTGCCGTCCGGCGAGAACGCCGGGGCGCCATTGATGCCCTTGCGCGCGGACACCACCTCGCGCGCCCCGGTGGCGATTTCCTGGATGTAGATCGAGGAGTTACCGCGCTCGAACGAAACGTAGGCCAGCTTCGCGCCGTCCGGCGACCAGGCCGGCGACAGCAGCGGCTCGCGCGAGCGCACGACGGTCTGCGGATTGTAGCCGTCCGAATCGGCGACCATCAGCGCGTACTGGATGTTGCTGCCGGTACCGATGGAGGTGATGTAGGCGATGCGCGTCCAGAACGCACCGCGCACGCCGGTGATCTTCTCGTAGACGAGGTCGGCGATCTGGTGCGCGACATCGCGCAGGCCGGTGCGCTGACCGGTGATCGCGAGCGCGAGCAACTGCTGCTGCTTGGCCACGTCGTAGAGTTCGAATTCGACGCGCACATCGCCGCCGGGATTCTCGATCTGGCGCCCGACCAGGATGTAGGCCTGCTTGAGCAGGTTCCAGGTCGGGAACTTGATCTGGCTGCCGCGCGTGGGAAATTCGACGATGTCGGCCTTGGGCAGCGTGCGAAACTGGCCGCAGCGGTTCAAATCGTTGCCGATCACCGCGGCGACGTCGGTATCCGGCGGCAGGCCGGCGCCCTCGAAAGCGAACGGGATCACCGCGACCGGCGTGGCCGAGGCGATGCCATTCTTGATGTCGATGGTCGGCACCTCGCCGCTCAGGCCTTGGCCGAGCGCGATCCCGGCAGTCAACATGAGGACGAGTGCGGCGAGGAGTCTGGCGAAAATCCGTTGAGTCATGGCGGGTTTCATCCGTCGTAGTTGAAATTGAAATTGAGCTCGCGCGAAAACGCTTTTTCGTAACCTTTGTACGGTAACGGCGAAGCGCGCTTGACCGCCTGCTCGATCGAGTCACGCGTCTGCGGATCGGCGTTGCACGGTGTCACCAACTGCACACCGATCACATCGCCGCCGGGAATCTGCACGATGCGCAGCATGCAGCGCAGGCCCGGCTGGGCGCTGTCCGGGCGCAGCCAGTTTTCGGTCACGGCGTTCTGGATTGCGGCAATGTATTGTGCTTGCAGACTGTCGTCGTTGCCATTGGTTCCCGACTTGGCCTGCTCGGCCTCGGGCACCGGCCGCGCCGGAGCCGGCTTGGCCTTGGCCAGATCCTTGAGCTGTTCGAGTTTCTGCTTTTCCAGCTTGGCATTGCGGTCGGCCGCTTCGCGTTCCTTGCGGATCTGCGCAAGCTGCTGCATGCGCTCGCGTTCCTTGCGCTGCTGCTGGTCGAGCAGCACTTGCTCCTGGCGATGGCGTTCCTCTTCGGCGCGCTTGGCTTCGTCCGCTTTCTGCTGCGCGAGTTCGGCGACTTTTTCGCGTTCGATGCGATCGGGGTTCTGCACTTCGCTCGGCGGTTGCGGCTTGGGTTCCGGCGGCTTGGGCGGCGCGGGCGCAG
>JAICYA010000183.1 GCA_025934455.1 Rudaea sp. | reverse complement strand
GTCCTCGCGACGCTTGCCGTAACCCTGCTCCGGTTCGATCACCGCATCGAAGCTATCGCCGACGGTGCGTCCGGCAATGACCTGCTCCAGGCCGGGGATGATGTTGCCATGGCCGAACAGGAAGGCCATCGGGGCGCGTCCGCGCGAGGTCTCGATCTCGTCGCCCGGCTCCTCACTTACGGTGTAATGAATGCTTACGACTTTGTCTTTTTCGGCTTGCATGGCTGTCCTCGCAAACGCTGCATCGTAACCGTTTTGCGCGCAGCCCGCATGCGCCGCATTGACAAACACGCCTCGCCTGGCCGAGTGTGCGGCCATGCGCATTCGGCGATTCATGAGTTGCTGCCTGGTCGCGGGCATCGCGGCCGGCTTGTCCGGATGCGGCAGTCTCGGCACGAAGCCCACACCGGCCGTGACTTATCCGGCCAGGACGCACGGCGCAAATCCGAACGACATCCTGTTCCGCGCGATCGGACTGGTCGGCACGCCCTACCGTTACGGCGGCAACACGCCGCGCGGCGGTTTCGATTGCAGCGGACTTGTGGATTATGTGTTCCGCGACGTCGCCGGCATCGAACTGCCGCGCACGGCGCAAGAGATCAGCCGCATGGATGCGCCCAGCGTGCCGCACGGCGAACTCGAATCCGGCGATATCGTGTTCTTCCACACGCATGGCCGCAGCGTCGGCCATGTCGGCATCTATGTCGGCAAAGGCAGGTTCGTGCATGCGCCGAACGAGGGCGGCACGGTGCGCCTGGATTACCTGGACGCGCCATACTGGCGCGACCACTACGGCGGCGCCAAGCGCGTCCTGCAATGACCGCCGGCTACTTGATGGGCGTGACGCGCAGATTGTCGAGCAACGGCGTCTTCGGTCGCTGGATGACCAGCATGTCGTTGCCGGCAACGCGATGGCAGCCGGTGCAAGCCGCCGACAACCCGTCGTAGGCCTTCTCGAAAGCGGTCTTGCTCTTGCTGTCCACGGCCTTGCGCAATGCGGCGACCGGTTCGCGGGTCATGGCCGGCAGCACATCGGCAAGGCGTTCCGGCTGCAGGTTCGCGTCGTCGGGATTGTGCTCGACGACGGCCTCGAACGCTTCCTGCAATTCCTGCACCTCGAACGTGGCCAGATTCCAGTTGCCCGCTTCGCCGGCGAACCACAGTCGTGCATGGCGAATCTGCAGGATCAGCATCTGCTCGCCCAGTTCCGGGTGATAGGCGGATTTCTTCAATTCCTGGATTTGCTGGCGCAGTGCGCGGATTTCGGCACGATCGCCCGTATCCGCCGCTGCCGCGGGCGCCGCGGCCACAGCCGCCACGCAAGGCAACAGCCATGCGACAAGTATCGATAACGCTGCTTTTTTCATATTCCGCCTCCGCTCACTCCTCGCCATAGAGCAACCAGATTTCCGCCTCGCGTTCGTTGCCGAAAACACGCAGGGTGAATCCCGCTTCGCGCATGGCCAGCTCGCCATGCTCGGCATAGCGCAGATGATCGCTGACCGGCTCGTGAAAGGCGGTACGCACCCGCTCCAGCCCGATATCGCGCAAGCCACTGGCCAATTTCACGAATTCCTCCGCGCTTGCCGGCTCGCCGCGCAAGCGGTCGCAGACCAGCAGGCGCACGGCATTGCGACGCGAGCATTCGGCGGCTATTTCGCGCCAGTAGGCCATGGTGATCGCGAGCGAATCCTCGGGACCGCTGGCTTCCGCATACAAATAGCCGGTTCGATCCTCGAACCGCAAACGCCAGGAATGATCGGGACTGCTCCCGGAATTATCCGTAGTCATCACGAACCAGGTTGGACAAAGGTGTCGACGAGAATGCCGGCAGCCCTGATCGCCGATCGCCTGTCGCGGTGGATTCTAACCCATGCCGATCAATTTGTGCCGTGATTGCGTGCGCCGCGACGCGCTGACATCTCTTCGCGGAATTCGGCCAGTTCGCGCAGCAGGGTTTCGATGTTCACCTCATTCTTCATGTTGACGTTGTAATCCGTTTCCGCGCGCGCACGATCCTTGAGCGCCTGCCGATTCTGGCTCATCACGATCAGCGGGCCCTGCAAGCTGACCAGAATTCCCAGGGCCAGATTGAAGAACTGGTACGGGTACGGATCCGGCGGGCTGCCCATCATTTCGCTGTTCCCCAGGCACCACACGGCCGTAAGCGCGACGAGGAAAATAATGAATTTCCAGCTGCCGTTAAGTTCGGCAACCTTGTCGGCGAGACGGTCGCTCCAGGAAATATGCTTCTCGAATTCCGCGTCGACATTGACCGCGGCGCGCGCGGACAGCAGCATGTTCGTGTCGCGCAGACGCCCGCTGAGCGTGCGCAGGATCGCCAGCGCCGCACGCGGCCGCTGCTCCAGGTAATCGCCGAGCGTGCGGTGCGCGAGTTCGAGCAACACGCAATCGGTCGTGGCCAGCGCGCTCGCGCTGCGCGGTTTCTCGTCGAATACCGCCAGTTCGCCGAAGAACTGGCCGCGGCTCAGATCCTCCAGCGAAATGCGGTGCGAATCCTCGCCGGGCAGGAAAATGTTCACGTCGCCGCTGACGACGATGTACATCGCGTCGCCGGCGTCGCCCTGGGCGAAGATCTGCGTGCCGGCGGCGAAACGGCGTTCGCCCAGATAGTTTTCCGACAAGGCCTTGAGGTCGTCGTCGTCGAGCGCGTCGAACAGCGGAATCGAACGCAGCAGTTGGATGGTTTCCATCGGTATCGTCCTGCCTCAATCGAAGGTCTTGCCGCGCGCTTCCGGGCCGAACCAGGTCACCAGTGCCAGCACGACGGCGACGGCGGCGATAAAGCCCGCCATCGCGAATGCGAAATCGCCGCCATGCCGGGCGGCCAGCCAAGCCAGGAACGGCGACGTGAAAGCCGCGAGCAGGTTGCCGCCCTGATAGGCGAATCCGGGCAGCGTGCCGCGCACGCCGTCCGGCGACAGCTCGTTCAAATGTACTGGCACGACGCCCCAGGCGCCCTGCACCATCACCTGCAGCGCGAACACGCCGATGCCAAGCAGCACCACCGAGCCGCCCCAGGCCCACAGCGGAATCATCGGCAGCGCCAGCAGCGCGGCTATCACGATGGCGCGGCGCCGGCCGATGCGTTCGGACCAGGCGCCGAAGAACAATCCGCCGACGATGGCACCGAGGTTGAGCACGATCGTGAGGATGCTCACCGTGCGTGTGTCGAAGTGCATTTGCTGCTTGAGGAATGTCGGATACAGGTCCTGCGAGCCATGACTGAACATGTTGAACATCGCCATCAGCACGACGAGGTAGGCGAACAGGCGCCAGTGACCGCGCATGGCGTCGAAGAAGCTCGCCCGCGCGGCGCGTTCCTTGCGCTGCATCGACCAGACCGGCGATTCCGGCACGCGGCGGCGGATGTAGAGCACCAGCAGCGCTGGCAGGATGCCAAGTGCGAACATGCCGCGCCAACCGATATGGTCGAAGACCAGCCAGTAGACCAGCGCGCCGATCAGATAGCCCACCGGATAACCTTGTTGCAGCAGGCCGGAAACGAGGCCGCGCGACTTGGCCGGAATCGATTCCATGGCCAGCGACGCGCCGATGCCCCACTCGCCGCCCATGGCAATGCCGAACAGCGCGCGCACGACCAGCAGAACCGCCAACGAGGGCGCCAGAGCGGATGCGGCCTCGAATACGGCGAACAAGATGACGTCAAGCATCAGCATCGGGCGCCGGCCGAAGCGGTCGGCAAGCCGGCCGAAGATCAGCGCGCCGAGCGGGCGCATGGCGAGGGTGAGGGTGAGCGAGAATCCGACTTCCGTGATGCTCGCCCCGAACTCGCGCGCGAGTTCGGGGATCACGAACACGAGCAGGAAGTAGTCGAACGCGTCGAGCGTCCAGCCCAGAAAACTCGCGGCCACGACGTGGCGCTGCTCGCTGTTCAAATCGCGCAACGCGGACAGAAACTGCATCGTCATCCCCTTCGCAAACAAGCCCTGCGAGGCTAGGCGTTGATGCCGCCAGCGTCAATGGCGTGTGCAATTGCCGCAAATTATCTGTATACTGCGCATCGTTTTCTGCCTACATCGGCTAGAAACAGCGTCGACCCTCCGTTTTTCCCTTCGGCCTCCGGCACCGCACTCCGCGGCTGCCATGCCTGCACCACTCGGCCCGACGCCCATCCGAATTGTCCATGACGGACAGCTAGGCTTTATGCCTGCGGCGCGGTTCAACGGGAACGCTCCGGGATTCATCGCAAGCGCCGCTGGCGTTTGCCTATTTGGAGCTTCCACAATGTCGTTTGATACCCTCGGGCTTGCGCCCGTGTTGTTGCGCGCGCTCGCCGAACAAGGTTACGCCGAGCCCACTCCCATCCAATCCGCGGCGATTCCGGCCGCACTGTCCGGCCGCGACCTGCTCGCCGGCGCTCAGACCGGCACCGGCAAGACCGCCGCTTTCGCCTTGCCGCTGTTGCAGCGTCTGTTCGTCGAGAACACCCCGCCTGCGTCCGCAAAACGCCGTCCGCGTGCACTGATTCTCGCGCCCACGCGCGAACTCGCTGCGCAGGTGCACGAGAGCCTGCGCGGCTACGCGAAACACTTGCGCATTTTCAGCACCACGATCTTCGGTGGCGTGAGCATGGGTCCGCAGGTGGACGCGCTGCGTCGCGGCGTCGACGTGCTCGTCGCCACGCCCGGCCGCCTGATCGACCACATGGAGCGGCGCACGCTGGACTTGTCCGGCATCGAGATCCTGGTGCTCGACGAAGCCGACCGCATGCTCGACATGGGCTTCCTGCCCGCGATCCGGCGCATCCTCGGCGTGCTGCCGAAGAACCGCCAGACCCTGCTGTTCTCGGCCACTTTCGCCGACGAGATCAAGAAGATCGCCGGGCAGTTCATGCGCGATCCGGCCGAAATCCAGGTTGCCGCGCGCAACAGCG
>JAICYA010000188.1 GCA_025934455.1 Rudaea sp. | reverse complement strand
TTTTCGCTGATGTTCGCCAGCAGCGGAGCCAGCGCTTGGAAACCGTGCCCGTCGTTCTGCAGCCGCAACGCGGAATCCAGACGGCTTTCCCAGAGCAGGCGGCTGGAAGTCGCGGCATTGTTCTGTGCACGGCGCCACTGCGTGGTGGTGGCGACCAGCCCGATGACCAGGACCGCGACCGCGCAGGCGATGCTCGCGGCGAGCCGCGGCTCGCGTCGCGTCCACCGCGCGACCCGTTGCATCCCGTTCAACGGCCTGGCCTGGACAGGGCGGCCCTCGATGAAACGCGCGAGGTCGTCGGCCAGCGCCCTGGCTGACGGGTAACGTTCGCGCGCATCGCGATTCAGGCAGCGCAGCACGATCGCTTGCAGATCCAGCGGCAGGTCCGGTTTCGTGCGGCGCGGCGCACGCACCTGGCCTTCCAGCACCAGCTTCACGGTGTCCTGTGCGGTTTCGGCGCGGAATGGTGGTTCGCCGGTCAGCAATTCGTAGAGGATCGCGCCCAAGCCCCAGATGTCGGTGCTGCGAGTCAATTTGCTGGCGCGCACCTGCGCCTGTTCCGGTGCCATGTAGGCGGGCGTGCCGGAAACCTCGTCGTTCTCGATCGCCAGTGTGTTTTCCAGCCGGCGCGCCAGGCCGAAGTCGGCGACATACGGCGTGCCCGCTTCGTCCAGCAGCACGTTGGCCGGCTTCAGGTCCAGGTGCAGCACACCGAGGTTGTGCGCGTAATCCACGGCTTCGGCGACGGTGCGCATCAGCGCCGCCGCCGCGCGCGGCGTGAACTTTTCGCCACGCTTCATGCGCGACGACAGGCTTTCGCCACGCACCAGCCGCATGCTGAAGTAGTGCAGGCCCTCGGAATTGCCGACTTCGTACACCGTGACGATGTTGGGATGCTGCATGCGCGCAGCGTTCTGCGCCTCGCGTTCGAAACGCGCGATGAAGTCCTTCGAAGCCCACGGCCCGGCAGACAGCAGCTTCATCGCCACTTCGCGATCCAGCGAGTTCTGGCGCGCGCGATACACCACGCCCATGCCGCCTTCGCCGAGGATCTCCAGCAATTCGTAATCGCCGAACTGGCGCTGAGCCGGATCGCTCAGATCCAGTTCGAGGGTTTCCGCCGGAAGCAGCGCGAGGTGACGTCCCTGGGAGAACCCACTCACACGGCTGAAACTACCGAAGGCCAGTTCCGCAAGACCACGCGCGCGGCCCAACGGCTGTTCGGTGGCATCGGACGCGGGACTCTCGTCCGGCAATGCCACACGCGCGGTCACGGCGGACCTCTGCGGTCTAGCACGGCGAACAGCGCTTCCTGTTCGGCGGCCAGTTCCTCGGCCGACGCCACGGTATCGGCCAGTTCCTCGCGCACCAGTTCGCGGAAACGCTGGCGAAGGCGTTTCAGGGCCAGCACGAGTGCCAGCGGGCGCACGCCGAGCTTGCGGCCCAGTTCGTCGTATTGCCCGGGCAGCGGATCGCGCGCCAGGAAAGGCTCCAGCGCCTCGCACATGTCCAAGTGCCCGGTCTGGCCGGCCTCGCCGCGCAGGCGTTTCAATCCGCGCGTCAGCACTTCGAATGCGAAGCTGCGGCGATAGGCCAGTTCCGGTGTTTCGTCCCGCTCGTGCTCGCCGCGGTTGCGCGATTCCAGTTCAGGCAACGGCGGTGCGCCGGGCACCTGGCCACCCTCGGCAAGTTCGCGCCATTCACCGGCGAGGAATCCATTGAGTTTCCCCAACAGCCAGTCGCGGAACTTGCCGGGTGGTCGCGCGTTGCCGCCGCGCAGGTCGTCGGCGACCTGCTGCAGGAACGCCTGGGTGATGTCCTGGGCGATCTCCTGCGGGTGGCCGCAGCGGCGCACGTAGGCGTACACCGGATACCAGTAGCGCAACGCCAGCTCCGCGAGCGCGTTGCGGGCATCCGGCGCGTGTTCGCTTTGAGCCTGGCACACCATCGACCAGCGTGTGCGGGTGAAGTCCGTGAGGGAAGGGGTGGCGGCTGGGCTCATGGTCCTCGAATCACCTGGTGGCGATCAACCATTCGGAAAACGGCGGCGGCGATTACCGAACGGTCATCGCGCAAGCTCCCGCATCGAGCCGCGCAAGGTGCGCAACTCATCCTCCAGTTCCGTCCGGTTCAACGTCGTCTCCATCAGTTCCTCGCGCACCAGGTCGCGCAGGCGGTGGCGCATCCGGTGCACCGCGACGGCGAGGGTGTTGCGGCGCAAATGCAGATCCTCGGCCGCGCGCGCGTACTCGGCTTCGTCGGGCCGCTCGATCAGGAATTCAGCCAGGCGCTTGAACAATTCGAGTTTGCCGGCCTGCTCCGCTTCGCTGCGCAGGCGCGCGAGCGCGGCGCGCAAGACCGCGTGCGCCCACTCGCGTTCGAACGCCGCGTCCGGCGTTTCGCCTGTCGCGCCTGTGCAATCGTCATCGTCCAGCAACTCGAAGCGGATGCCGCCGCCGCGTTTCAATGCCGCGCCTTCCGCGTCGGAATCGATCAGGAATCGCTTCAGCGCGGTCAGCAGGAACGAACGGAAGCGTCCGCGCTCGGGGTCGGCGGACGAATGCCAGGCGCGCTCCAGGAAGCGCGCGAAAAAAGCCTGCGTGAGATCTTCCGCGGCATCGGCGGCATAGCCGCGACGCCGCACGAACGCCAGCACGGGGGGACGATAGGTGCGGCACAGCTGCTCGAGTGCTGCGCGCGCTTCGGCGGGTTCGCCGCGCGCGCGAAGGACGATGCTCCAGCGAGTGGTATCGAATCTCGCCATGACTACCGCGCCCCACGCGGCAAACGGACCGGTGCACGGCGCACCCGCCCTGGTGCTTGATTATCCGCTCCCGGGTATCCCCGGCAAGTGCCGCGTGCTGCCGCAAATCCGGGCCGTGAACGACCCCGCCGGAGCGGGGTCGACGGCCGGGTGCGGCGCCTGTCGCTAATGACCGGAACCACCGGAAGCCTTGGCTTTCTGCGCCCGGAGCAAGGCCTGTTCGTGTTCGTAGGCCTTGCTGTAGGCGGTTGCGCACTCCGCATACGCGATGCAGGCGTTGAAGAGCATGCCGGCTTCACGCCGGGTCAGCGGCGGCACGGGTTTGGGATCGGCCGAAGCGGCATCGTGATGCGGCGTGACCGGATCCTTGTGTGTCAGGTAATCGAGCTGCGGCGTGGCAGGCCCATCCTGCAAGGCCTTTTGATGGATTTCCGCGGCAGCCAGTTCCGTCTGCGCTTGCTGGCCGCCGGCCAAGGCCACGGCCGAAATCGCGCCCAGACTTGCAGCGACCACAATGGCAAGAATCGTGCGTTTCATGTTGCACCTCCTCGGCGGCGGCACCGTTCCATGGACCGGGCGCTTGCTGTTTGCGGGCGTCGCCGGCTCCTTCCGCGGCGCGATCCCGGACGCCCGGGCGACCCGGTGTCCGGCAGGGGAAATGCCTGATCAACTCACATGGAACACTTCGGCCTGACCGCCACGGGCATAGCTGCTGCCGCCGTGGCGGACCAGGCGCTCCAGGCGCAGTTCCTCGCTGCGTTCGCGCGTCCAGCGTTCGCGATCGATGTCCACCGCCGCGACCGGAACCCCGAGACACTGCGCCTCGGCCGCGCGGTAGCGGCAGAAATCGGCGTACTCGTCCAGTTCGGCGCGCAGGCCTTCCATCGCCATGTCGACCAGCAGGGCGCGATCGAGGCCACCGACTGCGGGGACATCCAACGGCACCAATGCCACCGGGCCATCGAGGTAGCCGATCAGGTCCTGCATCCGTCCCACCACGATGGGATCGACGGTCCACCCTGCATCCATCAGGATCGCGCGCACCTCGCCGGCGCGGCGCATCCGTATCTGGATGAAACGCGATTCGTTGCCCTCCCCGATCGCGCGCGCGAGCCGCCGCGCCGCCGCGGCAAGCTGATCCGCGCCCAGCGCTGGCGTGCCGGGCGCAATGCGTTGCGCACACTGGTTGAACGCGCGCAGATCATTTTCGCTGAACTGCAGTGTCACTTCATCGTGCGTGAAGACGCCCGAGCGCTCGGGATCGAGGTCGAGGCGCACACAGGTCCGGTTGAATTCATCGTTGACGGTTGGCATGTCGGTGGCTCCGAAGTTGGAAACGCGCGGCGCGTGCCGCGTCACCTCCTTATTCGGGGAACCATGTCAACGATTACTGCGTTGCTACTCGAAGCGCGATGCGTCGCCGGCCGCCTTCGGCCGATGGAATGCCCGCTTCAACGCGCGTGACAGGCGATTGCCGCCCGCGCGCACCACGATCATGGTGTAGTTGTCGCGCGGTACGCGCGATTCGATGAGCCCGAGGCAGGCGTCGGAGAATTGCCGTGGCGTGCGGGCACCCCGCGCCACGTCCGCGAAATCGTAGCGTTCGAGCACGCCGTACGCGCCGTCGGTCGCCAGCACCAGCCAGTCGCCCGCGCCGACCTTGCAGCGGATTTCCTGCACCACCGGCTCGCCCGGAATGCCGAGCGCGCTCTCCAGGATGTATTTGCGCGGGTAACTCGAAAGGGCGACCACCGTGAGCCGTCCCTCGTTGAACAGGCGCTGTGCCTCGGAGTGGTCCTCGGTCAACTGCTCGACGTGTTCGCGCGTCACCCGATAGAGCCGCGAATCCCCGCAATGCGCGGCCACCAGTTCATCGTCGCGCAAAGCCATCACGGTGAGCGTGGTCGCCATCGAACGATCTTCGACGCTTTGCTGCTGCAACGCGTGCAGGCCACGATGGCTCTCGCGCACGAGCCCGACGAGTTCACCGGCGCTTAAGTCC
>JAICYA010000139.1 GCA_025934455.1 Rudaea sp. | reverse complement strand
GCGGCAGCCGGCTACGAGGTGATCGAAGCCGACAACGGGCGCAACGCGCTGGCCCGCGCCGCACAGCAGGTTCCCGATGTCGTCGTGCTTGATCTCGGCCTGCCCGACATGGACGGCAAGGAGGTGATCCTCGCCCTGCGCAAGTGGACGCAGGTGCCGATCATCGTGCTGTCGGCGCGCGAGGCGGAGGCTGAGCGCATCGCCGCGCTGGACACCGGCGCGGACGATTACGTGGTCAAGCCGTTCCATACCGGCGAGTTGCTCGCGCGCGTGCGCGCAGCGCTGCGCCACTGGCAAAGCCGCGCCGAACTCGCGGCGTATTCGGGCAACGGCCTGGAGATCAATTTTGAAAGCCGGCGCGTTGCGATCGGCGGGGTCGAAGTCCGCCTCACGCGCAAGGAATACGATCTGTTGCGCACCCTGGCGCGGCACGCCGGGCAGGTGGTCACGCACAAGCAACTGCTCGCCGCCGCCTGGGGTGGCAGCGTCACCGACACGCAGTTCGTGCGCGTCTACATCGGCCAGGTGCGGCAGAAGATCGAACGCGATCCGAGCAATCCGCGCCTGATCCTCACCGAAGCCGGCATCGGCTACCGGCTGGCCGCGGATTGAACCCCGCGGCCTTATAAGATCCTTACGCTCGCGCTCGAACGCAAACGCGCCTAGAGTTTCCCCGCGGTTCGACACCGTTCTCTGCTGGGGAGACTTGGGGACAAAGGGCGCCTTCGGGCGCTCTTTTTTGTCAGTGCGCTCCATGGCGATACGGGCGCGATGGCATAATCGGCGCCCCGCAGCCATAGGAACCGGTGCGTGAAACCCTTCGGCACTCCGCATACCGACACCGCGATCCGCGTCCTGCTGCTCGGCAGCGGCGAGCTCGGCAAGGAAGTGGCGATCGAGTTGCAGCGCTTCGCCGTCGAGGTGATCGCGGTCGACCGCTACGCGAACGCGCCGGCCATGCAGGTTGCGCATCGCAGCCACGTCATCAACATGCTGGACGGCGCGGAAATCCGCCGCGTCATTGCGCTGGAAAAACCCGATCTGGTCGTGCCCGAGATCGAGGCGATCCACACGCCGACCCTGGTCGAACTGGAAAAACAGGGCCTGACCGTCATTCCCACCGCGCGTGCCGCGTGGTTGACGATGGATCGCGAAGGCATCCGCCGCCTTGCCGCCGAGGAATTGAAACTGCCGACTTCGCCCTATCGCTTCATCGACACCGTCGATGAATATCGCGCGGCGATTGCCGCTATCGGCTATCCGTTCGTGATCAAGCCGGTGATGAGCTCATCGGGCAAGGGCCAAAGCACAGTCCGCGCACCGGGCGAAGCCGAAGCGGCCTGGGATTACGCGCAATCCGGCGGACGCGCCGGCAAGGGTCGCTGCATCGTCGAGGGTTTCGTCGACTTCGACTACGAAATCACCCAGCTGACCGTGCGCCACGCCGGCGGCACGTCGTTCTGCGCCCCGATCGGACATCGCCAGGAAGCCGGCGACTATCGCGAATCCTGGCAACCGCAGGCGATGAGCGAGGCGGCATTGGCCGAAGCGCAACGCCAGGCGCGCGTGATTACCGATGCGCTCGGCGGGCGCGGCGTGTTCGGCGTGGAATTCTTCGTCAAGGGCGACGCGGTGATTTTTTCCGAAGTTAGTCCGCGCCCGCACGATACCGGCCTCGTCACCCTGATCTCGCAAGACCTGTCCGAATTCGCCCTGCACGCACGCGCCATCCTCGGCCTGCCGATTCCGGTGATCCGCCAGTTCGGGCCATCCGCATCGACCGCGGTGCTCTGCCACGGCAAGGGCGCGCGACCGGTCTATCGCGGCGTCGCCGCAGCGCTGGCCGAGCCCGACACCCTGTTGCGCCTGTTCGGCAAGCCCGAGGTCGATGGCCACCGGCGCATGGCGGTGACGCTGGCGCGCGACGCGAGCACTGATGCCGCGCGCGCGAAAGCGAATCGCGCAGCGGCGCAGATTTCCGTCAGCCTGGGTTAGCGGAGCCTGCGAATCCCGTTTGCCGCCACGCCTCGTAGACGACGACGGCGACGGCGTTGGACAGATTCAAGCTCCGATTGTCCGGCCGCATCGGCAGGCGCAGGCGTTGCTCCGGGGGCAGGTCGTCAATCACGGCCTGCGGCAGTCCGCGCGTCTCCGGGCCAAACAGCACCGCGTCGTTCGCGCCAAAACGCACGTTGGTATACAGATGCCGGCCGCGCGTGGACAGCGCGAACAGCCGGGCCGGGCGCGCATCCGCGATGAACGCATCGAGATCGTCGTGCACGGCGACATCGGCGAACTCGTGGTAATCGAGTCCGGCGCGGCGCAGCTTGGCATGGTCGAGGTCGAAGCCGAGCGGACGGATCAGGTGCAGGCGCGCGCCGGAATTCGCGCACAGGCGGATCACGTTGCCGGTGTTGGGCGGAATCTCGGGTTCGTACAGCACGACGTGCAGCATTGCGCAATTATCCGGCGCAGGACTTGGTCAGTGGTTCACTGCGCGCGGCAGCGACCTGTTCCACCGTTGCCGCAACGGGCGCCTGCGGAAACTCGATGCGCACGTCGAGATTTTTCAGCTTTTCGTCGCGGATGTTCGACATGCCGACAAAGCGCAGCAGCCGCCGCGTGTGGCGATCGTAGGTGACGTCGATGTGCGGCGCGAGGAACGCGTACCAGGCGCCGAGCGCAAGGCGCAAAGTCAGGCGCGTCGCATCGCTGTCTGCATCGACCCAGCTCAGGTCGAACGCATAGAACGTGCGCTTGCTCGGCACGAGGAACTTGAAACGCAGGGTGTCGCCGTGCGCCAGCGCATCCCAATGCCGGCGCACGTAAGCGTCGAAACCGGCGTCGACCACGCCGTCCGCCGGCAGATCGAGCGGCGCGGATTTTTCCACTTGATCCGATGTGCGCTGCACGAAAATCTCGCGCGCCGGACCCTTGCCGCGCACGCCTTCACGATAGCCCCAGCGCGCGTCCAGCATGGAAAAATCCGGCGCCTGCGCATCACTACCCTCGTGGATGGTCTTGCGCGCAAATGGCTGGCCGCCCGGGCAGGTGTAGACGACGAGGCGCTCGTCGCCGAGCAGGTAGTGGGTTTCGTGGTAGGCCGGTGCGCCGCCCTCGGCGAGGTAGGCGGTGCCGGTCCAGGTTTCGGCCGCCGGCGCGGCAGACGCGGCGAATGCTACGAGTAGCGCCATTATACTTTTCATGTTCATGGAGACGAGTATGCCTGCGCGGGAAGTCAACGGCGCGTCAATTTATTATGAATGCGAAGGCCGCGGCCCGCCGCTGCTGATGATCCACGGCCTGGGGTCGAGCGGCGACGACTGGGCGTTCCAGCGTGAGGAATTTGCGCGGCACTTCACCCTGGTCCTGCCCGATCTGCGCGGCTCGGGTCGCAGTGCCAAGCCGCCGGGTCCTTATTCCATTGCGCAATTCGCCGTGGATCTGTGGGCCTTGCTCGATGCGCTCGGCATCGAATCCACGCATCTGCTCGGCTTCTCGCTCGGCGGCGCGGTCGCGCAGGAGATGGCGCTGGCGCGGCCGGCGCGCGTGCGCAAACTCGTGCTCTGCAACGCGCTCGCCAACTACCGTACCGACACGCCGCGCAAATGGCTGGAGGCGCGCCTGCAGGTCGCGCTTGTGCACTTTCTGGGCCTGCGCCGCACCGCCACGCTCATCGCCAACCGCCTGTTCCCGCACGAGGACCAGGCGCCCAAACGGCAGCGTGTGATCGACGTGGTCGGTGCGAATCCGAAAGCGGCGTATCTTTCCACGATCCACGCGTTGGTCGGCTGGAGCGCGTTGGAACGCATCCGCGCCATCGCCTGCCCGGTGCTGATCCTCGCCGCCGAATTCGATTACACGTCACTCGTCGACAAGCGCAGCGAGGCCGCACATTTTCCACAAATGGAATTCGTCGTCATCGAAGGCTCACGCCATGGCACGCCGTTCGATGCGACGGAGGAATTCAATGCACGAGTGCTGGAATTCCTGGCGAACGAATCAAGTACCGCTAGCAATCACCAGGCGATTTCCTTGCCCGTGTAATCGCAGAAATGTCCGGCCGTGGCGGCGCTGGCGGAATCCAGCACCTTGATCAGCCCCGCCGCGGAATCGTGCGCGGACAGCGGTGCGTTCTCGCCGCCCATGTCCGTTTTGACCCAGCCGGGACTCACGCAGAACACGCTCACCCGTGGCGCGAGCGCGGCGGCAAGCTGGCGCGTGGCCATGTTCAGGGCGGCTTTGCTCATCGCATAACTTGGTGTGCCAAAGCTCTGCGTTCCGGTGAGCGAACCCAGGCGCGAAGACAGGTTCATCACGCGCGGATTCGCGCCCTTTTCCAGCAGCGGTGTCAGCGCCTGGGTAAGCAACACCGGACCGGTCACGTTCGCGGCGAAACTGTCGGCCAGGGACTTGTGCGCAATCGCGCCGAAGCGCTCGCCGGATACCAGCATGCCGGCATTGTTGATCAGCGCGTCGAGCGCATCGGTGAGCGCCGTCGCCTCGCGCACGCATTCGGCGATCGAGCGCTCGTTGGCAAGGTCCAGCGGCAGGATATGCAGGTGCCCCGGATGCGCGGCGGCGAGTTCGGTCAGTGCCAGCGCCTTGCCGGGATGACGGCAGGTAGCGATGACGCGATCGCCGCGCGCGAGCAGTTGGCGGACGAATTCCAGGCCCAGGCCGCGGTTTGTTCCAGTGACCAAAACACGTTGCATGAAATGCTCCGGAAAGGCTCAGTTTACTCCCGGATGTGAACCGAGCACGGTTGCCGGGCACGAGAATGGCTACAATCGCGCGCATGAAAATCCTGGTAACCGGTGGTGGCGGCTTCCTCGGCAGCGCGATCTGCAAGCAGCTCGCCGCGGCCGGACACAACTTGCGCACGCTCAGCCGCAATCGGCATCCGGCGCTGGACGCAGTTGGCGTCGAGCAGCGCCTGGGCGACATCGCCGGCCTCGACAACGTGCTCGAAGCGAGCAAGGGCATGGACGCCATCGTGCACTGCGCAGCAAAAATGGCGCCGTGGGGGCCGCTCGAGGAGTTCTACGAAAGCAACGTGCGCGGCACCGACAACGTGCTTGCCGCCTGCGAGTTGAACCAGATCGGCCGGCTCGTGTTCACCTCGAGCCCGAGCGTGGTGCAAAACGGTACCGATCAGGAAGGCATCGACGAATCCACGCCCTACGCGCGGCCGTTCATGAACGCCTACGCGCACACCAAGGCCCTGGCCGAACAGCGCGTGCTTGCGGCGAATGGACCGCAGCTCGCCACCGTCGCGCTGCGTCCGCAGATCGTGTGGGGTCCGGACGATCCCACCTTCCTGCCATTGGTCTTGGCGAAGGCGCGTGCCGGAAAATTGCGTTTCATCGGCAAGACGCCGAAGAAGATCGATACCGTTTACATCGACAACGCCGCCGAGGCGCACGTGCTGGCGCTGGACAAGCTCGCGCCGGGTTCGCCCGTGGCGGGGAAAACCTACTTCATCAGCCAGGGCGAGCCGGTTTTCAACGAAGAACTGATCAATGGCTGGCTCAACGCCGGCGGCTTCCCGCCGGAAACGCGGCGCCTGCCGGACGCGCCGATGCGTTTTCTCGCGAACGCTTTCGAAAGCGTTTATGGCATCTTGCGCATCCAGAAGACGCCGCCGCTGACGCGTTTCATCGTCGATCGCCTGTCCACCGCGCTGTGGTTCGACATTTCCGCCGCACGCCGCGACCTGGGTTACGCGCCGCGCGTGAGCCTGGCCGAAGGCATGGCGCGGTTGGCGCAGCACCTGACGCGCGATCGTCTCGCAAAGCGCGAGACCGGATAGCACAGTACCGGATAGAATCTGCGGCGTGACCGACGCCGCGCGCCAACCCAATC
>JAICYA010000182.1 GCA_025934455.1 Rudaea sp. | reverse complement strand
CGGCTTGATCGCGTCGCCGAGTGCGTCCAGCGCCTGCGGAAACAGGAACACGGCGTAACTTTTGGTGTCGGGCATTTCGCGCACTTGATCGAATGACGTCGGGATTGTAACGGACTCCGACCGCGTTATGCTTGGCGTTCGCCAACCACGCCGAGTCGCCATGCGCATCGTGTTTTCCATCCTGTTCGCGCTGCTGCCTGTACTTGCGCAAGCCGCGCCCGTGGACGATGTCTGGATGAGCGTGCTGCTCGACGGCCGCAAGATTGGCCACATGCATACGACGCGCGTCATTCGCGACGGCAGCGTGATCACGACGCAGAAGATGGAAGTCGAGCTGGATCGCGTGGGCGTGAAGGTGGGTCTTTCCACCGGCGAAACCGATGCAGAATCTGCCAAAGGCGAACCGCTGGCGTTCACTTCGCGCACTGCGATCTCCGGCATCGCCAGCACCGTGCAGGGCACGCGCCGCAGCGACGGCCGCTTCGACGTGGTCAGCGAAGTCGGCGGCGCCAAGTCCACGCGCGTCATCGATTGGCCACACGGCGCGCTGCTCGCCGAAGGCCAGCGCCTCGCCGAGCTGAGCGCGGGACTGAGCCCCGGCACGCGCTTTTCGCAGCTCGCGTTCCAGGTCGACAGTCTGGATGCCGTTGCCGTCGACTCCACCGTCGGTCCACGCGAACGCCTGGACTTGCCCGATGGCGGCAACGCCATGCTCAGTCGCGTCGACCAGATCATCCACCTGCCCGGCGCATCCACACGCAGCCAATCCTGGGTGGACGCGGAAGGCGACGTGCGGAAGACGACCTTTGCACTGATGGGTTTCGACCTGACCATGCTCGCCTGTTCCCGGACATGTGCCACAGCGCCGAACCAGGGCACCGACATCCTCGTGCACGCGCTGGCCCAGTCACCTGCACCGATTTCCCGGCAGGAATTGCGCGACGGCCTGATCCTGAGCGTGAGCGCGCGCAGCAGCGGCGATCCGCTGCAATTCGCGCAGACCGGCGAACAGCGCGTGCGCACGACCGCAGCAAGTGGTATCGAATTGCGCATCGCGCCGATCGGTGCCGCACCAGCGAACGATTCGGAAGCGCCGCCGACACCCGCCGATTCGCAGCCGAACGACTGGCTGCAAAGCAACGCGCCGGAAATCCGCAAGCTCGCGCGCGAAGGCGCCGGCGACGCGAAGACGCCGGCGGCGCAGATGCTCGCCTTGCAGGAATTCGTGCGCCACTTCATCCGCAACAAGGACCTGAGCGTCGGCTACGCCTCGGCGCTGGAAGTGGCGAAGCATCCCGAGGGCGATTGCACCGAACACGCCGTGCTGCTCGCCGCGCTTGGCCGCGCGCTCGACATCCCTACGCGCGTGGTCGATGGCCTGGCCTACACCGATCGCTACGCCGGCAGGAAACACGTCTTCGTGCCGCACGCCTGGGCGCAGGCGTGGGTCGACGGCCACTGGCAGAGTTTCGACGCCGCCCTGCCCGGCTTCGACGCCGGTCACATCGCACTATCCGCCGGCGACGGCGACCCGTGGCGCTTCTTCTCGGGCATGGATACGCTCGGACGCATGCGCATCGATCGCATCGAGGCCATGCAAGGATCGAATTGAGCGATTGACCCGGATCAACGCCAGCGTGCGCGAACATTGGCATCCTTCAGATTCCAGACAGGAGAATCACACCGATGAACACGAATCGCTATTCGCCCTGGCTGCGCCGCCTGCACTGGCTGATCGCCCTGCTGATCGTGGCCGCCTGGGCACTCGCCGAGACCCGCGGCTATACGCAACGTGGGTCCGATTTGCGCGCCACCGTCACCTGGACGCACATCCAGTTCGGACTCGCGGTGATCCTGCTGATGCTGCCGCGCCTGTTCGCGCGCCTGCGATCGGCGACGCCGCCGATCACGCCGCCGATCGCCATCTGGCAGGCGTGGCTGGCCAAACTGATGCACCTTGCGCTGTATGCGCTGGCCTTGCTCGTGCCCGTGCTCGGCATGGTCATGCAATACACCAAGGGCGCGAGTTGGGATCTTTTCGGCCTGTCGCTGCCGGTCAGCGTCAGCCCGGATCGCGACCTCGCCCACCAGTTCGAAGAGTTGCACGAAACCTGCGGCAACGTATTGTTCTGGCTAGCCATGGTGCACGCTGCCGTAGCGCTTTTCCACCATTGGGTTACACGCGACGATACCCTCAAGCGCATGCTGCCAATGTTGCGCTCGGGAGATTGAGCGGGTCGGCTGGTTTGCAAGAATGATATCTTTCTGATATCTTTGTTTCGCAAACCAACCGGAGCCCGCCATGAACGAACGCCGCTATTCCGCCCCTTCGGGCATTCCCGCCCTGATCGGCATCATCGTGTTGTTGATTGCCGACGGCGCGTGGTTCGTGAATTCCATCCAGAATCAGACCGTATGGGCGATCCTCGTCGCCATCCTCGCCGCCATCGTGTTGCTGATCTGTCTAGGCGGGTTCTTCACCGTCGCGCCGAACGAGGGCAAGGTGCTGCAATTCTTCGGCCGCTATGTCGGCACGGTGCGCGACTCCGGCCCGCGCTGGGCGAATCCGTTCTATTCCAAGCGCGGCGTCTCCCTGCGCGTGCGCAACTTCGAGTCGAGCAAGCTCAAGGTCAACGATTCGGACGGCAATCCCATCGAGATCGCCGCCGTGGTCGTCTGGCAAGTCGTCGATACCGCCGAGGCGCTGTTCCAGGTCAACGACTACGAGGACTTCGTGCATATCCAGAGCGAATCCGCGCTGCGCCAGATGGCGCAAACATACCCGTATGATTCGCACGACACCGGCGGCGTTTCGTTGCGCAGCCACGGCAAGGAAATCGTCGAGCACCTGCAGAACGAAATCCAGGAACGCCTCGCCAGCGCCGGCGTCAAGGTGATCGAATCGCGCATCTCGCACCTCGCGTTTGCGCCGGAAATCGCGCAGGCGATGCTGCAGCGCCAGCAGGCAAGCGCCATTATTGCTGCGCGCACGCGCATCGTCGAAGGCGCGGTGACCATGGTCGAGATGGCGCTGGAGCAACTGAAGACGCGCGGCGTCGTGCAACTCGACGAGGAACGCAAGGCGGCGATGGTGTCGAACCTGCTCGTGGTGCTCTGCGGCGAGCGCGGCACCCAGCCGATCGTCAATACCGGCACGCTGTATTCGGGCTGATCCCGCATGGACCTCGAAACACTTGCTCCGTACCTGCTGCTGGCGGCGAGCTCTGCCGCCGCCCTCAGCGGTCTGCTTGTCCATGCCCAGGTTCCACGGGATGTTGCGCAGCGCGCGCCCATATTGGACAAGACCCGCATACGGCCAGGCCAGATCGCGAACGCGCTGTTCGTGCTAAGCCTGATCTTGCTGGGTTGGGCGGCGATCTGGTTGATCGGCCAGCGCGCCACGGGTCTTGTCGGCGAAGCGGGTGCGATCGTGCACAAGTTCTTTTTCGTCGCCATCGCGCTGGTAACCGGACTGGCCAGCTACTGGCAGCGCCGCACTAAAGCGCAAAAACGCAATGGCAGCCGATAAGAAAGCCTATCCGCTGCGCATCTCCGCCGACGTCCTCGACGCCGTGCAGCGCTGGGCCGACGACGAACTACGCAGCGTCAACGCGCAGATCGAATACGTTCTGCGCGAGGCGCTGCGCAAGGCGAGCCGGTTGAAAGCATCGGAGCCTTCGGATTCGGAAAAGAAATCGAAATGACCCCAACGCCGGCATCGCAGCTAATCGAAAGCGCCTTCGCCCTCGGCGTGCCGCGCAATTATGGTCACGCGCGCGGGCTGCGCCGCGTGCGCGAGCCGTCGCGACTGGAATCCATCGGCCTCGACACGCAGGGCCGCGAACAATTCCTCGCGCCACGCGCTGCGCGCGCTTGGTTGCGCATGCGCGAGGCGGCGGCGCGCGACGGCGTGGAATTGCAGGTCGTCTCGGCGTTTCGGTCGGTCGAATACCAACTCAGCATCATCCGTCGCAAGCGCGAACGCGGACAGACGATGGAGCAGATCCTGCGCGTCAGCGCCGCACCGGGATACAGCGAACATCACTCCGGACGTGCACTGGATATCACCACGCCCGGATTCGCGGCGCTGGAAGAAGAATTCGAGAACTCACCGGCTTTCGCGTGGCTCAAGAAGCATGCGCGACGTTTCGGCTTTCACCTGAGCTATCCGCGCAGAAATCCGCACGGCATCGCCTACGAGCCATGGCATTTTTGTTGGCACGCGAGACGCTGATCCGCACCAACAAAAAAGCCCCGCACTGCGGGGCTTTTTTGTTTCATGGCCGGAGATACTCAAGGCACGAAATTCACCGTTGTCGTCGCGCCCTGCGTGGCCGCGTTCGGATCGACCACCAGCGGGTGGTAATTGCCGGTCAGCCACAGCAGCAACTGGCTGGCATAGTTCGGATCGCCGAGCACGGCCGATTCACCGCCGGGAATCACTTCCACCGCGTTGATTGGCGTACTCATCTGGCCGACGAAGCGGCGACCCGGCGCGGTCGCGCCGCTGAACATGAAGTCGTTGACGCCACTCACGCGCAAGGTGCCGCCGCCCGGATTGACCGTCTCGTAGGACGAATCGCGCGCCAATCCCGGCAGGTCCGGCGACAGATCCGTGAATCCGTAGGGATTGGGTCCCGGGATGTTGAACGGTCCGCCGAGCGGATGCTCCAGCACGAATCGATGCAGCGCGCCCCACTGATATGTCGATGCGTCTACCGAATAATTATATGCATCAGCGAAGGAAGGGCCCGAGAGCTGCGTCATCGTATCTTTCAGACTCTTGAGCAAAATGTAGTCGCGCGCGGAGGCCGCATCCGGCGCGCCGGGCACATTGAAGAAGTTGATTCCGGAAGCGCCATGTCCGCCGAGAACGGGGAAGGCGTCAAGCAGGAACTTTAGTCCCGTGTAGGCGCTGT
>JAICYA010000096.1 GCA_025934455.1 Rudaea sp. | reverse complement strand
GGGCCTGCCCATCGTCTCGCCGGAACTCGTCGTCGTCGCTTCGCTGCCGCGCAAGGGCAGCGGCCTGGACGCGAACGTGGAGATCCGCGGTGTCGGTCCACAGGTGTGGAACCTGCGGCCGAACGTGAAGATCACCAGTGGGCACAAGTTCACACCCGGCCTGCGCGAACTGATCGCCGGCAAGGGCGCGCAAGCGCAGTTCCAGGGCCTGGGTCTGGGTTCGACGATCAAGCTCAACAACCAGGTATGGACCATTGTCGGCACGTTCGATTCCGGCGACGCCTACGATTCGGATCTGTGGGGCGACGTCGATATCGTCGCCTCGACCTACCGGCGCGGCGACAGCGTGACCGACGCAGCGGTGCGGCTGACCAGCGCCGGCGCGTTCGATGCGTTCAAGGCCGAGCTCGCGGCGAATCCGCGATTGACCGTGGACGTACAGACCACGCGCGACTATTTCAGCAAGCAGTCCGAGGGCCTGACCCGACTCATTCGGATCGTCGGCGGCGTGGTCGGCACGATCATGGCCATCGGCGCAATCTTCGGCGCGCTCAACACCATGTACGCGGCGGTTGCCACGCGCGCACGCGAGATAGCGACGTTGCGAGCGATCGGCTTCCGTGGCCTGCCGGTCGTGGTGTCCGTGCTGCTGGAGACCATGCTGCTGGCGCTCGCCGGCGGCGTGCTCGGCGCGGCCGTCGCATGGCTGATTTTCGATAATTACACCGTGTCGACGCTGAGCCAGAACTTCAGCCAGGTCGTGTTCAACTTCAAGGTCTCGCCGGCGCTCGTGCTGATCGGACTGAAGTGGGCGCTGGTGATCGGCTTCGTCGGCGGCGCGTTTCCCGCATTGCGCGCCGCGCGCCTGCCGGTGACGGTGGCGTTGCGCGAACAGTGATTCAGCGCGCCGGTTTCGTCTTCGCCAGCGTGATCGCGACGACGCCGGCGAGAATCACGATGGTGCCGGCGATGTCGAGCGCGTGCACCGCCTCGCCGCCGAGGGCGACGCCGACCAGCACGGCCACCGGCGGATTGACGTAGGCGTAGCTCGTGGCCAGCGCCGGGCGCACGTTGTGCAGCAGGTAGATGTACGCCGTGAAGCCGAGGATCGATCCGGCGACGATGAGATAGCCCAGTGCCAGCGTCGCGTGCAACGAAGGCATGTGCGTGAAGCGTTCGCCGGTCGCCAACGCCATCAATCCGAGCGGAATGCCGCCGCACAGCATCTGCGCGGCGGCGCCCATCGTTGGCGCCGGCATGTCGCGGTGGCGGCTCCAGATCGATCCATAGGCCCAGCCGATCGAGGCCAGCACGAGAGCGGCCGCGCCGAGCGGCGAGGAGCGCAGGCCGTTGCCGAGGTTGAGCACGACGACGCCGGCGAACCCGACAATGAGGCCCAGCCACTCGAGCCGGTTCGGCCAATGGCCGTAGAGCCCGGCGAAGATCGCCATGAACAGGCCGACGCTGGCGACGGCGACAGCGGCGATGCCGGACGGCACGGTCTGCTCGGCGTAGCACACCAGGCCATTGCCGAGCCCAAGCAGCAGGCACGCGGTGATCAGGCAGTTGAACCATTGCCGTCGTGTCGGCGGCGCGACGCCGCGCCAGCGCAGGAACGCGTACATCAATCCGCCGGCAATGGGAAAACGGATCGCTGCCATCAGGAACGGCGGATAGTCTTCGATGCCGATGCGGATCGCGAGGTAGGTCGAGCCCCAGATCAGGTAAACGCCGGCCAGCGCCAGCGGCACGAGGACGCGCGGCGATGACAGTGCGGACGGGGATTCGGCGGCGGAGACGGCTTGGTCCATGCGGGCGCAGTCGGAAACCGGGATGCGCACTGTAGCGACTAGCGCTGTCGGGCGACAGCGCCAATTGTCATGCCTGCGATGGAACCGCCGATCGGATCAGTGCTTGAGCGCGGCCGGATCGTTGCGCACGACCACGTATTCGCCTTCGATGACGCTGGGATCGTGCACGCGCGAAGGCGCGGCCGCCGGTGCCGCCTGTGTACGCGTCAACGCGCGCACCACGGCGACGATGGCGCCGACGAAGGCGAACGCCAGCAAGGCGAAGAATCCCAGCACGACGATGCCGGCCACGAACACGATGGCCAGCACGGCCAGCAGCAGACGCAGAAACGGATTTTGCGGGCGATTGAACCAGCGCCAATGGAACATGTCCGTGTCGCTCCCTGTGGCAGAATGAATTGATGGACGGGAAGGGCTAGATACGCCAATGGACGTTAGAAAATCGTTATGCCGGGTCGAAGAGATTCCGCCCTGCGGAGCCATCGCGGTGCACGTGGACTCGAGCACTGGCGGCTTCGACCTGATTCTCGTGCGTGTCGGCGAAGATGTGGCGGCGTACCACAACGAATGCCCGCATGCAGGGCGGCGCCTGGACTACGCACCCGGCAAGTTCCTGATCGACGCGGAGCAACTGATTTGCGCCGCGCACGGCGCCACGTTCCGGATCGAATCCGGCCATTGCAGCGGCGGTCCTTGCCGCGGCGCGGCGCTGCGCTCGGTGAAAGTCGACGTGATCGACGGGCAGGTCTGCCTGCCTTGAATCGCCTCAATAGACCTGCACGCGCACGTCGGTGCGCGCCGTGTTGCCGGCCATGCAGGTGAACGCGGACGACATGCCGAGGATCGACCGTGTCGGCAGGCGCGAGCCGGTGACGACAGTCGGCGCGCTGAGCAGATCGATGCGGTAGTGCGCGTCCGGCGCGAGATCGGCGAACGCAAAGCCGGCTTGCGCATCGGTGACGAGGAATGCGGCGCTCTGGCTCCGCGTGTCGGTCAGGCGCACGACCGCGTCGCGCAGCGGCCGTCCGGCGTAATCGTAGGCGGTGCCGGAAACGCTGCAGGCATCGGCAGGCGCGGCGGCGGCGAGTGCGGGAGCGCAAAGAACCAGAATCAATGCGAAACGGATCATGGCGAACCTCCGGTGATGCGATGAGCATCCCTGCGGAACGGATTCCCGGCACGATTCTACTGCGGCCGGCGTGGAGGGGGGTAATGCCGCCGTCAGCGGAACAGCAGATTCACGGCAACCAGCATCACCACCAGCATGAACGCGGTCAGCGGAAGGCCGACGCGCAGGAAATCCCGGCCCGTGTAGCCGCCAGGGCCGGCGACGACCAGCAGCACGGGACTCGCCGCCGGAATCAGGAAGGTGTTGGAGGTGGAAATCGCCACGATCAGCGCATAGGCGGCCGGATTGCCGCCCGAGGCGAGGGCGAAGTTGATCGCCATCGGCACCATCATCACGGCCGCGCCGACATTGGACATGATCTGCGAAAACAGCAGGGCGAGAACGGCGATGCAGGCCTGCAGTGCCCACTGCGGCAGACCGCCGAGGTAACGCAATGCCTCTTGCGCGATCCATGCCGCGGTGCCGGTCGAGTCCATCGCCCAGCCGAGCGGGATCAGGCAGGCGAGGGTGAAGATCGTCTTCCAGTTGACCGCACGGTAGGCCTCGTCCATGTTCAATACGCCGGCCAGCAACATGCCGACCGCGCCGGTCATCATCGCCACAGACAATTTGACTTCGGTGAACAGACCCAGGCCCATCGCCAGTGAAAAAAACACGATGGCGTGCCAGATCCTGCTCGGGCGGTGGTCCTCTTTCGGGTAGTCCGTGACGACGACGAAGTCGCGTTCTTCCGATGCGAGCGTCAGGTCGCGCCAGAAACCGTGCAGCACGAGCGTATCGCCGGCGCGCAACGCGGTGTTGCGCAGATCCTCGCGGAACACTTCCTCGCCGCGGTAGACCGCCAGTACGCTGATGCCGAAGCGCTTGCGCAGGCGCAGGTCGCCAACCGCCTGTTTGACGAAGCGCGAGTTCGGCGGCACCACGGCCTCGGCGATGCCGGCGCGGTTCGGATTGAACATGTCGCGGAACACGCTCAGGCGCGGCTGCGCGCGCAGCAGGTTGAGGTTGGCGAATTCGTTGACCTGTTCGCGCTTGCCGAGCACGCCGAGCACGGTGCCGACCCAAATCATGGTGTCGGCCGGCGGCGCCAGGCGGGTTTCGTCGCCGTTCTTGATTGCGAGGATCAGCGGTGCGCCACGCAACGCCTCGGCTTCGGCGATGCTCATGCCGACCAGCGGGCTTTCCGTTGTGACGGTAAGCTCGCTGACTTCGCCGTCGATGCCATAGGTTTCGGCGAAATAGGTTTCGGTGCGGCCCGGCGTCACGCTCTGGGCGTCATCCTCGGCGGGCAGCAGCTTGCGCGTGAAGAACGCGAAATACGCCAGTCCGGTCAGCAGCAGGGGGATGCCGATCGGCGCGATCGCGAACAACGAGAACGGCTCGATGGTCTGCGCGCCCGGCGGCAGGTTGCGGTTTGCGCTGGCGATCAGGTCGTTGAGCAGGATCAGTGGCGAATTGCTCACCATCGTCGTGTTCGTGCCGCACAGGATGCAGAATGCCATTGGCAGCAGCAGGCGACCGAGCGGCACGCCGGTGCGCGCGCTGACGCGGCTGGCCACCGGCAGGAACAGGGCCGCCAGTGCCTGGCTCTGGATCACCGACGACAACGCGCCGGCCATTGCATTGATCAGCATGCCCAGGCGCGCTTCCACGCCGCCGGCCAGGCGCAGGATGAACGAGGCGGCCTTGTTCAGTACGCCGGTGCGGTCCAGGCCCGCGCCCATGATCATCACCGCGATCAGCGAAATGACGGCGTTGCCGGCGAAGCCCTCGAACAGTTGCTCGACCGGAATCAGGCGCGTGATGCCGATGACGACCACGACGAGCAGGGCGACGAGGTCGCCGCGGATCCATTCCAGCACGAGCATGAGCACCGTGAACGCGAGCAGCGCGAGCACGAGCACCATGTCGTGGCTGAGGACGAGTCCGGTATTCATGCGGGGCCGTTCATCGGGGCTTGTTGTTCTTCGGCGGCGTCACGCGTGATGGTCAACAGCGTTCATAGAGCAGGTCCCACACGCCATGGCCGAGCTTGCGCCCGCGCTTCTCGAAATGCGTGTGCGTGCGCCACGGCGGCTGCGCGATGAAGCCATCCGCGCCGCCGATATTGCGCCAGTCTTCCGCGTTGTCCAGAACCTCGCGCATGTGCGCCGCATAGTCCGCCCAATCGGTCGCCAGATGCAAGCGTCCGCCTGGGGCGACGCGAGAGGCGAGCCGGGCGGCGAAATCCGACTGGATCAGGCGGCGCTTGTTCTGGCGTTTCTTCGGCCAGGGGTCGGGAAAATAAATGCGGACTTCGCTCAGCGCTTGCGCCGCGATCGCCGTGTCCAACACGCCGACCACATCGGAATTATACAAGCGCACATTGTCCACATTGTACGCCGACAGCGCGTTGAGCAGGCGGCCGACGCCGGGGCGGTGCACCTCGACGCCGAGAAAATCCTTGTCCGCTTCGTGCTGCGCGGACCACAGCAACTGTTCGCCATTGCCGAAGCCGATCTCGAGCACGAGCGGCGCGCGCCGCCCGAACACGGCATTCCAATCCGGCGCGCCGGCGGTGGCGTCGAGCCCGTAGCGCGACCAGTGCGCGTCGAACGCGCGTTGCTGCGCCGGCGTGAAGCGGCCCTGGCGCAGCACGAAGCTGCGGATGTGGCGGTCGTGGACCCCGGTGTCATTCATGCGATTGCTGTGCGCGCACTCGGCGAGAAGTGCGACCGAGGATGGCCACTTTTCGATTCTCGCGGGCAGGGATGACCGCACTAAATGAGTCCATCGATCGGACTCGATGCGGAGGCGTAACGCTTGCGTGGGATGCGTCCGGCGCGGAAGGCATCGCGTCCGGCTTCGACCGCCTTGCGCATGGCCGCGGCCATGAGCACGGGATTTTTCGCGCCGGCGATGGCGGTGTTCATGAGCACGCCATCGCAGCCCAGTTCCATCGCGATGGCCGCATCGGACGCGGTGCCGACGCCGGCATCGACGATGATCGGTATCTTGGCGTTCTCGACGATCTCCAGGATATTCCAGCGGTTCTGGATACCGAGACCCGAGCCAATCGGCGCGGCCAGCGGCATCACCGCGACGCAGCCGATTTCCTCCAGGCGCCTGGCCAGGATCGGATCGTCGCTGGTGTAGACCATCACCTCGAACTTTTCCGCGACCAGCGTTTCGGCCGCCTTCAAGGTCTGCACGACATCCGGGAACAGCGTCTTCTGATCGCCGAGGACTTCGAGCTTGACCAGCGCGTGCCCATCGAGCAGTTCACGCGCGAGACGGCAGGTGCGTACGGCATCGTCGGCGGTGTAGCAGCCGGCGGTGTTCGGCAATATTGTATACTTTTGCGGCGGCAGCACGTCGAGCAGGTTCGGCTCGTTGCGGTTTTGCCCTATGTTCGTGCGCCGGATCGCGACGGTGACGATCTGCGCGCCGGCGGCCTCGGTGGCACGGCGGGTTTCTTCCAGATCCTTGAACTTGCCGGTGCCGGTGAGCAGGCGCGAACGGTAGGTGCGGCTGGCGATGATGAGTGGATCCTCAGCCAAATCGGTGGCGGTCTGCAAGCGTGCGTTCATGATTCAACCTCCACCCAATGCCTGTACGATTTCAATGTGGTCGCCGTCACGGATTTCGCGCCGCGCGTGTTCGCTTTTCGGCACGATTTCGCGGTTGACTTCCACGGCGACGCGACGCTGCGCGTAGCCGGCTTCGGCGAGCAGGTCGAGCAACGTGCGGCCTGCCGCGCAAACGCGGGACTGACCATTCAAGACGATCGTGTTCATGCCGTTAGTTTAGTCGTTCCGACACCGCGGCGAAATTCCAACGCCGGAAAAAACAGCGCCCGGACATGCCGGGCGCCGATATCGAACCGAAGCCAAGTTAGTGATGGCCGTCCTTGTCGTTCTTGTCATCCTTCTTGCGTTCCTGTGGCGCTGGCGCATTACGTTGCGCGGCTGGGGGCGGGCGCTGCTGGTTTTGCTGTGCATTGCCCTGCGGCACGCGATTTTCCTGCACGTTGCGTTGCGGTACGCGATTTTCCTGCACGTTACGCTCCGGCGCGCGGTACTCCTGCCGCGGCTGCACGCGATTTTCCTGCACGTTGCGTTGCGGTACGCGATTTTCCTGCACGTTGCGCTCCGGCGCGCGGTACTCCTGCCGCGGCTGCACGCGATTTTCCTGCACGTTGCGCTCCGGCGCGCGGTACTCCTGCCG
>JAICYA010000477.1 GCA_025934455.1 Rudaea sp. | reverse complement strand
GGGCTAACCGTTCGTCCTGAGGTATCGAAGGATGAACGGGCGGATTGATCAGCGCGTCTTTAATCGTCCGCGGCCTGCTTGTGTGCCTGCTCGGCCAGCGCCCACGCGACATGTTCGCGCACCAGCGGTGACGGGTCATCGCGACGCGCTTCGAGGGCGGCGACAATCGCGGCTGACGGTGGTGCGTTGCCGAGTGCCACCGCGACGTTGCGCATGAAACCGGCATAGCCCGCGCGGCGGATCGGCATGCCTTCGGTCTTGGCCAGGAAATCGGTTTCGCTCCACGCAAACAACTCAGTGAGCTTGGCGCCGTCCAACCCGTGGCGGGGTGCGAAATCCTCCTCGTGGGTCGGCCGCGCAAACTTGTTCCACGGGCACACCAGCTGGCAGTCGTCGCAACCAAACACGCGGTTGCCGATCAGCGGGCGCAGTTCCACCGGAATCGCATCCTTGGATTCGACGGTCAGGTACGCAATGCAGCGGCGGGCGTCGAGCTGGTAGGGCGCGACGATGGCGTGGGTGGGACATACGTCGATGCATTTGGTGCAGGTGCCGCAAAGGTCTGCGACCGGCGCGTCGACCGGCAGCGGCAGGTCGGTGTAGAGCTCGCCGAGCACGAACCACGAGCCCACGTCGCGATCCAGGATCAGGGTGTGCTTGCCGCGCCAGCCGATCCCGGCATTGCGTGCCAACGCCTTTTCGAGTACCGGCGCCGAGTCGCTGAAGGGCCGGTAGCGGAACGGTCCGATATCGGCTTCGATGCGCTTGGCGAGTTTCAGCAGGCGCTTGCGTACGACCCGGTGGTAATCGCGTCCGAGTGCGAAGCGCGCGATGTAGGCGCGCTCGCCGTCGCCAAGGATGTGCCACGCGTGGCGGCGCGAAATGTCATCGGAAAAGTATTCCATCCGCGCCGAGATCACACGGATAGTGCCGGGCTGCAGCTCCGCCGGATGGCTGCGCTTGGTGCCATGGCTGGCAAGGTAGGCCATCGTGCCGTGGCGACCCTGGCGCAGGTATTCGTTGAGGTGGAGTTCGTCCTCGGCAAGGTCGATGCCGGCGACGGCAACCTTCGAAAAGCCGAGCTCGGCGCCCCACGCCTTGATGCGTTCGGCCAGCGCGGCAAAATCGATGTGCGGGTTGGTGGCGTTGCTGCCGGCGTCCATCGGCGCATTGTAGGATCACGCGATGGCTGCCCCCGATCCGCATACTGCCCTGTACACGACCGTTGCGGTGCGCACACTCGATCGTGCGGCGATCGCGAGCGGCATCGCCGGCATTGAATTGATGCAGCGCGCGGCGCAGGCGGTGTTTGCCGAATTGCGCCGTCGCTGGCCCGAGGCGCGCAGCGTGTGCGTTCTCTGCGGGCCCGGCAACAACGGCGGCGACGGGTTTCTGGTGGCGGCGTTGGCGCGGGCGGCGGGTTTGCAGGTGAGCGTGCTGGCGCTCAGCGACCAATCCACTGGCGATGCCGGTTTGGCACGCGAGCGTTTCCTGCGCGAGGGCGGCACGCTGGCGGCTTCCGGCGCAACGCTGCCGGCGGCCGACGTGTTCGTCGATGCGTTGTTTGGTTCCGGCTTGAACCGTGTCCCCGCGGGTGCGGCGGCGGAGTTGATCGCGGCGTTGAATACGCAGCC
>JAICYA010000120.1 GCA_025934455.1 Rudaea sp. | reverse complement strand
TATCGACCCAGCCGCACAGGGTGACGTCATGACCGATCAGGGCCTCGTCGAGAAGGCCACAATAATTGCTACGCATCCAAAGAACCTCTGAATAAGCTGCTGCGCTCGGCATTTTGCGTGCCGGCGGTGCTCGGAATCCTCATGTACTCCGCACGTACACTCCGGTTCCTGCGCTCCGGCGGCACGCAAGCTGCCTTCGCTCGCGACGCTTCTTCAGAGGTTCCCGGTGTAGGTTTTGGAGGCAAGCCGCGAATCGTACGAGGGAATTTGTTGCACTGCAAACAAAAGCCCGCCGGATGGCGGGCTTTTGTGGCCAATGGGGTAAATCCTCACCAGTGCCGATCGACGGTGAAGGTGCCGCGACAGCCTTGCGCAACCCACACACCGCCGCGGTTCCAGCCCCACGAATAACCTTCACGGCACGGCGAACTCGATTCCTGACGCTGCAGATAGACGCGTCCGCGCCCACCGACATCGACCGCGCAGTAGTTGCTCTGGCCGTTGTAGCTCTCGCAGCGCACCGTGAAGCGCTGGTTCCAGCCCGGCCCCGGCTGCCAGCCGCCGCCGCGGTAGTCACCGCCGCGGTAGTCGCCGCGGCGGTCGTCGTCATAGTCGCCGCCATAACCGCCCCTGGCATCGACGAATCGTCCCGCACAGCCGCGATCGACCCACAGTCCGTGCCGATCGACACCCCAGTTCTGCCCGCGCACGCATTGCGTATTGGAAAGCTGGCGCACGATGCGCGCATCGCGCCACGGGACCTCGCAGCGCTGGAATGCGTAGTTGCTGCTGCGGCACTCCACCGCGCCGCCCGGCCCACCGCCGTAGCGCGAGTCCTGGGCCTGCGCGGCCGTGACTGCCAAGGCACCGAAAACGGAAAGAGCGATAACAAAAAGCGATCGTATCGACATGACAACCCTCCTTGATGTGATCAACCCAGCGCCCCGAGTTTATCGCGCGCGCCGCCTGAACGCGCGCTGCACCGCGATCAGTGGTTCCTCAGGATTTCGGCTTGGCCGCGGACCGGGACTCGGATTTTGGTTTGGCGTCCTGCGCCGGCTTCTCGGGTTTGGCAGTCTCGCTTTTTGCCGGTTCGGACTTCGGCGCCTCGTCCTTGCCGGCGAGATTGCGCTTCCTGTCGCCGTCTTTCTTGAAATCGGTCTCATACCAGCCGCTGCCGGAAAGGCGGAACGCCGGCGCCGTCACGCGGCGATGGATTTTTTTCTTTCCACACTCCGGACAGACCGTGGGATCCGGGTCGGAAATCTTCTGCAGGCGGTCGAAGACGTTGCCGCAGGCGGTGCATTCGAATTCGTAGATAGGCATGGACACGCTTCGTGAAAGGCAACTATCGGGAATCTAGGGATTTGGCCGGCGATTGCAAGCCCGTTGCGGGCATTGGGCCGAATCCCTATGCTTGGCCATCACGCGGGGTGCATCGCATGGGCGTTGCGGTTCGGGAAGCGGAAACAATCCACGCCAGCCTCGCGCGGCAGCGCCGCGCTGCCGCCGCCGATCCCGCGCAACCGCAAATCTGGCGATGCCTGGCCGACGCGCTCGATGCCGCCGGCGACCGCGCCGGCGCCGCAGCAGCCTATCTCGAACATGTACGCCATGCGCCGTTCGATCCCGCGCTTATGCGCGCGGCGGCGGCGCTGCATGGCAACGACATCGCAGTCGCCGAACGCCTGCTCAAGACGCAGCTCAAGCAGGCGCCGACCGACGTCGTCGCGATCCGCATGCTGGCCGAACTTGCCGTGCGCCTGGACCGCTGCGAGGACGCACAACATCTGCTCGAACGCTGCATGGAACTCGCGCCGGATTTCCGCGAGGCGCGGCATCACTACGCCCTGGTGCTGCATCGGCTCAACGAACCGGCCACGGCGCTGACGGAGCTCGACCGCTTGCTGCACGAAACGCCCGATGACCCGGGCGTGCGCAACCTCAAGGCCGCCGTGCTGTGTCGCACCGGCGATTACGAGCCGGCGATCGCGATCTACACGCAGCTGCTCGCGGAGCATCCGGAGCAAGCCCAGGTCTGGCTGAGCCTGGGCCATGCGCTCAAGACCGCCGGTCACACCGAGCGGGCGATTGCGGCTTACCGACATTGCATCGAACTCGATGCGGATTTCGGCGAGGCCTGGTGGAGCCTGGCGAACCTCAAGACCTTCCGCTTCGACGACGCGCAGGTCGAAACCATGCGCAATGCGCTGGCGCGCGCGGACCTGGCCGACGAACATCGCCTGCATTTCGAATTCGCCCTGGCCAAGGCGTTGGAAGATCGCGCCGCCTACGCGGATTGTTTCGACCATTACGCGCGCGGCAACGCGCTGCGCCGCAAGCTGGTGCCCTACAGCGCCGACGACACGACGGCGCGCCTGCGGCGCACGCGGGAAGCGTATACGGAAGATTTTTTCCGCGAACGCGCCGGTGCCGGCTGCGCCGCGCCCGATCCGATCTTCATCGTCGGCCTGCCGCGCGCCGGCTCCACCCTGATCGAGCAGATCCTCGCCAGCCACCCGCTGGTGGAAGGCACGATGGAACTGCCCGAGCTCATCTCGCTCACGCGCGTGCTGCGCGAGCGCACCGGCAGCCGCGCGCCCGGTGCGTACCACGACGCGCTGGCGCAGTGCTCGCGCGAGGAACTGCGTGAACTGGGCGAGTCCTACCTGGACGGCACGCGCATCCACCGCAAGCTCGACCGCCCGTTCTACATCGACAAGATGCCGAACAACTTCGCGCACGTCGGGCTGATTCATCTCATCCTGCCGAACGCAAAGATCGTCGACGCGCGCCGGCACCCGCTGGCCTGCTGTTTTTCCGGCTTCAAGCAGCATTTCGCGCGCGGCCAGAATTTCTGCTACGACCTCGAAGACCTCGGCCGCTACTGGTGCGACTACGCGCAGCTGATGGCGCATTTCGACGCGGTGTTGCCCGGCCGCGTGCATCGCGTGCACTACGAGGCCATGGTCACCGATACCGAAATGCAAGTGCGGCAACTGCTCGACTACTGCGGCCTGCCGTTCGACGATGCCTGCCTGCGCTTCTTCGAAAACGCGCGGCCGGTGCGCACGGCCAGTTCCGAACAGGTGCGCCAGCCGATCTACCGCGACGGCGTCGACCAGTGGCGGCATTTCGAGCCTTGGCTAGCTCCGCTCAAGGCCGCGCTCGGAAACGCGCTCGAAGCGTATCCATATGCGTGAGCTTCAAACCGATGCTCGTTACGTTCACGGACGGACTTCAGGAAAAACAACCACACCGAGGGGTTCAGCACCATGAGAAAAATCCACAGCACCCGATCCGGCCGCCGGCATGCGTTCGTTGCGCGCCTGCCGCTGGCAGCCGCCATCCACCTGGCCTGCTTCGCGCCCGCGTTTGCCATCGACGCCGACCAGAATCAAGCGCCGGCGACGACATCCGCCGACAACGCCAAGGCGAAGAAGGCTTCGCACGAACTGCAGACAATCACGGTGACCGCGCAAAAGCGCACCGAGAACGCACAGGACGTGCCGATCAGCATGGACGTGCTCAGCACCGACACGCTGCAGCAGATGAACGTCGCCGACATGCACGACTACGTCAAGCTGCTGCCGAGCGTGGCCATCCAGAGCCTGTACCTGGGCTTCTCGCAGGTCTACATGCGCGGCGTCGCCAGCGGCAGCAACGGCAACCATTCCGGGCCGCTGCCGAGCGTTGGCATCTACCTCGATGAACAACCGATCACCACGATCCAGGGCGCGCTGGACATGAACATCTACGACGTCGAACGCGTCGAAGCGCTGGCCGGCCCGCAAGGCACGCTGTACGGGGCCAGTTCCGAATCCGGCACGATCCGCATCATCACCAACAAGCCCGATCCGACGGCGTTCTCGGCCAGCGCCAGTGCCGAGCTCAATTCTGTGGACAACGGCGGCATCGGCTATGTGACCCAAGGCTACGTCAACCTGCCGATCTCCTCGAACTCAGCGCTGCGCCTGGTCGGCTGGAGCAAGACCGACGCCGGCTACATCGACAACGTCCACGGCACGCGCACGTATCCGAGCTCGGGCATCACGGTCAATAACACCGACCGCGTGAAGAGCAACTACAACGATGCCGACACGCGCGGCGCGCGCGCGGCGCTGAAGGTCGACCTCAACGAGGACTGGTCGATCATGCCCATGGTCGCCGGCCAGACCCAGCATGCGAACGGCATCAACGCGTTCGATCCGAACGTGGGGGATCTCAAACTCACGCATTTCTATCCGGAAAGTTTCGACGACCGCTGGGTGCAGGCGGCACTGACCGTCAAGGGCAAGATCGGCAACTTCGACCTGACTTACGCGGTGGCACACCTGAACCGCGACGACCACTATTCGCAGGACTACAGCGATTACTCGTTCTGGTATGACACCCTCGCCGGCTATGGCGCCTACATCCACGACAATGCCGGCAACCTGATCAATCCGGCGCAGCACATCCTGGGCATCGACAAGTACCGCAAGACAAGCAACGAACTGCGCATCGCATCGCCGCAGGAAAACCGCCTGCGCTTCGTCGCCGGCGTATTCGACGAGCGCCAGTCGCACGACATCAACCAGCAGTACATCATCGATGGATTGGGCTCGGACCTGTCCGTCACCGGCTGGCCGAACACGCTGTGGCTGACCCAGCAGGTGCGCAAGGACAACGACTCGGCCGTGTTCGGCGAGATGAACTTCGACTTCACCGACCGCCTCACCGGCACGATCGGTGGCCGCCACTACTGGACCGACAACGGCCTGAAGGGCTTTTACGGATTCGCGCCGGGCTACAGCACCTCGCAGGGCGAGGCCACCTGTTTCACGCCGCTGGTGCCATTCGAGGGCGCGCCGTGCTCGGACCTGGACAAGGACACCAAGGAAAACGGCACGCTCGGCAAGGTCAACCTTACCTACAAGCTCGATGCGGACAAGATGATCTACGCGACCTGGTCGCAGGGTTTCCGTCCGGGCGGCGTCAACCGGCGCGGCTCGCTGCCGCCGTACCAGTCCGACAAGCTCGACAACTTCGAATTCGGCTGGAAGACCGAATGGCTGGACCGCCATCTGCTGTGGAATGGCGCGGTGTTCCAGGAAAAGTGGAAGAACTTCCAGTTTTCCCTGCTCGGCCAGAACGGCCTGACCGAGATCAAGAACGCGAACCAGGCGCGCATTCGCGGCCTGGAAACGAGCCTGGGCTGGGCCGTCACCTACAACCTGACCGTGTCGGCCGGGCTGGCGTTGTACGATGCGGTGCTGACCCAGAATTACTGCGGCACCACGGACGCCAACGGCAATCCGATTACCGACTGCACCGATCCGCAGGCGCCTTCGGGCACGCGCCTGCCACTGACCGCGCGTGAAAAGGGCAACATCACCGCCCGCTACAGCTTCGATTTCCACGGCATGGACAGTTATTTCCAGGCCGCGGGATTCTTCGAAGGCCGGCGCGGCACCGACCTGCGCCTGCACGAGAACGCGATCATCGGCGACATGCCCGGTTACGGTACGGTGGACCTATCCACGGGTTTCAAGAAGAACCTGTGGTCGTTCGACTTCTACCTGAAGAACGCGTTCGACAACCGCGGCCAGCTCGCGCGCTACGCCGAATGCGCGACCGACACCTGCGGCGCGCAGACCTACATCGTGCCGGTGCAGCCGCGCACGATCGGCGTGCGCGTCACCCGCGATTTTTGAGCGTGGCTTCTGGTTGACGCAAAAAAGCCCGGCGCAATGCCGGGCTTGTTGTTTCAGGCTTTGCGGAACACTAGCCGACCGCTTGCCGCATCCACCGCAATCGTGTCGCCGGGCTGGAACTGCCCTTCGAGTATCGCCTTCGCCAGCGGATTTTCGAGCTGCTGCTGGATCGCACGCTTGAGCGGACGCGCGCCGTAGACCGGATCGAAGCCGATGTTGCCAAGCAGGTCGAGCGCCTTGTCCGACAATGTCATCGACAACTGACGTTCGGCTAGGCGCTTGGCCAGGTATTGCGTCTGGATGCGCGCGATCTGGCGAATCTGCGTCTTGTCGAGCGCGCGGAACACGACGATCTCGTCCAGTCGATTGATGAACTCGGGGCGGAAGTGCGCCTGTACCACGCCCATCACCGCCGCCTTCATCTTGGTGTAGTCTTCTTCCGAATCGCCCGTATACTCGTGAATCTGCGCCGAGCCGAGGTTGCTCGTCATCACGATCACGGTGTTGCGGAAGTCTACGGTGCGGCCCTGGCCGTCGGTGAGACGCCCGTCATCGAGCACCTGCAACAGCACGTTGAACACGTCGTGGTGCGCTTTCTCGACCTCGTCGAGCAGGATCACGCTGTACGGGCGCCGGCGCACGGCCTCGGTGAGATAGCCGCCTTCCTCGTAGCCGACATAGCCCGGCGGCGCGCCGATCAGGCGCGCGACCGAATGTTTCTCCATGAATTCGCTCATGTCGATGCGCACCAGTGCCTCGGTCGAATCGAACAGGAATTCCGCGAGCGCCTTGCACAATTCGGTTTTG
>JAICYA010000485.1 GCA_025934455.1 Rudaea sp. | reverse complement strand
GGCGTCAATTCGCGCCTCGGCATCACGGGTTCGACCCATCGCGGCCAGTTCGTTGGCGGCCCAGTAATTCACGGCGGAATTGTCCGGCGCGAGTGCCAACGCGCGCTGCATGGGCTCCACCATTGCCAGGTAATGTCGTTGCGAAAACTGGTTGTAACTGAGCGTGGCGTAGGCTTCTGCCGCGCCCGGATCAAGCGCGAGCGCATGATGTGCAGCGTCGTCGGACGATCGCCAGCTCGTTTTCCAGTCGTTCCCCGTGTATTGCGACAGCACCGCGTAGGCGACCGCGAGCTTGGACCAGGCGCGCGCAAAATTCGGGTCGAGCGTGGTGGCTTTCTGCAGCAACCCAATAGCGCGCGGCAAGCTGTCACCAGTGCGTCGGTTGACCAGTTCCTGCGCAGTCACGAAATCCGCGTAGGCTTCCGCGCTGGTGGTGGTGACCGGTACCAGCCGCGTCTGTTCGCTGCCGGTCAGGACGACCTTCAGGTGATCGGTGACCGCACGCGCGATGCGCTCCTGCACATCGAAAATATTGTGCAGATCGCCGTCGTAGCTCTGCGACCACACCTCGAAACCGTCGCCGGAGCGGACCAGTTGCACGCTGATTCGCACGGCGTCGCCCTGCGAGCGCACCGAACCTTCCAGCACGTTGGCGACATCCAGTGCCTTGCCGATGGTGCGCAGGTCGGCGTTGTGATTGCCGTAGTAGAACGACGAGGCGCGCCCAGCGACCTTCAAATCCCGCACTTTGGCCAGCGCGTTCAACAGCTCTTCGGCGAGGCCGGCCGAGAAATAACCGTGGTCGTGCGCCGGGCTGAGATCTTCGAACGGCAGTATCGCAATGGACCTGGCCGGAATCCCGGTGTCCGATCCATCATGCAAGCCGGCGCCCTTTTTCCAGATAAAGGTGTTGGCAAGCAAAAGCACCACGGCGAGCGCCAGCACGGCGATGATTGCCTTGTCGAGTTTGCGACCGGTCGAGCGCGTGATTGACGCGTCATGGGCAAGTTCGCTTTCACGCTTGAAGCCCTGCGGCGTCCACTCGTAAACCCACGCGAATGCGATCCAGAACGGAAAGCCGATGATCGCGGCTATGAGAAACCAGCGCGTAGTCCAGTCAGACAAACCGAGGGCGGGGCTCAGTTGCGAGATGCCCTGTGCCAGCGCCCATGCCGCGCCGATGTAGAGCAACGCTGCGCGCGGCACGTTGCGGCGCTGGAGTTCCGCCAGGAAACTGTGACGACCCGACACGGCGCGGTGCGCTCCCCGCCGGCGACGGCCGGCCTATGCGACGCGAAGTTTGCGGCTTTTGTGGCGATGCGCGCAAGCCGCTAAAATCACGTCTTCGCGCCGGTGCCGGCGCTGCTGGACTTCGCATGACCATTCTCGTTACCGGCGCGGCCGGCTTCATCGGCGCTTATGTCGCCCGCGCTTTGCTCGCGCGCGGCGAACGCGTCGTCGGCCTCGACAATTTCAACGACTACTACGATCCGCAACTCAAGCGCGATCGCGTCGCCGCGCTGTGCCCGACCCTCGACCTGCGCACGCTCGATCTCGCCGACCAGGCCGCGCTCGACGCGCTGTTCGCCGAAATCAAG
>JAICYA010000489.1 GCA_025934455.1 Rudaea sp. | reverse complement strand
TCGGCCATCCGTTGCTGGTTTCGCTCGGGCGCATGGCGCAGGATTTCTTCATCGCGCTGGAAGGCGCCGGCATCGAACTTGACGCGGGCGCGGACGTTGCGCGGACGCAGTCCCCGCATCTACTCGCGCGTTTGCAGCATGGCATCCGTGTCGGCGAGTCGAAGCTTGTGCAAGAAATTCCCGCAACGCCCACGGATGCGAGCCTGCGCGTGCATTCCTGCGTCACGCGCCTGCGCGAGCTTGAAGCACTCAAGGATGCGTTGCTGCGTTTTCTCGCCGGCGATGCGTCGTTGCAAGCTCGCGACATCGTGGTGATGGCGCCCGACATTGCCGCGTACGCACCGTATCTTCCCGCCGTGTTCGGCGAGGCGGCGCACTACAGCGCCGATCCCGCGCAGATTCCCTGGCATCTGGCCGACGTGCGCCTCGCGCAGACGCATCCGCTGCTGCGCGCATTCGCGAAACTGCTCGACCTGGGAGACAGTCGCTTCGCGCTGAGTGAAGTGCTCGACCTGCTCGATGTCCCCGCGTTGGCGCGGCGTTTCGGACTCGACGGCGAAGATCGCGACCGATTGGAATCCACGTTGCGTCGCGCCGGCGTGGCCTGGGGCCTGGATGCCGCGATGAAGGCGGCTGCCGGCGGCGCCGAAGTGGAGAACAATTCCTGGACGTTCGGATTCGACCGCATCTTTGCCGGTGCCATCGCCGGTGCGGATACGGATGGGCAACTTCTCGACGATGTGTTGCCTTTGCCGGGCATCGACGCGGCCGCCGCGCTCGTGCTCGGACACGCGCACCGCCTGCTGGATGCGTTGCGTGAGCTGCGCGATGGATTCGCGCAGCCGCGACGCCTGCGCGATTGGTGCGTCTGGCTTGGCGAGTGGGTCGACGTGCTGTTTCGCGCCGACGCGGACGATGCCGCGGAGGGTCGCGCACTGGATGCGCTGCGGCGCGCGCTTGCCGAATTGGGCACCCAATCCACGGCAGCCGGCGCGCAGAAACTGTCGTGGAGCGTCGCGCGCGAAGCCGTGCGCGGCCAGCTCGATGCGGTGTCCGAACGCCAGCCCTTCCTGCTCGGCGGCGTGACGTTCTGCGGCCTCGTGCCGCAGCGCTCGATTCCGTTCCGCGTCGTCTGTCTCATCGGCATGAACGAGGGCGAGTTTCCGCGCGATGGCGCCGACGCGGGCCTGAATCGCATGCTCGAACAACCCCGGCGCGGCGACCGCGACACGCGTCGCGAGGATCGCCAGCTTTTCCTCGAAGCCCTGATGGCGGTGCGCCAGCACCTGCACATCAGCTACATCGGACGTGATGTGCATGAAGATCGGCGCATCGATCCCGCCGCGCCGCTGGCCGAACTGCTGCAATTCCTGGACGAGAGTTATGCGTTTCACGGGGACGACAAGCGCCCGTGGCTGATCGAACATCCGCAGCAGCCGTTCGATGCGCGCTATTACGACGCATCCGATGTCCGCCTGTTTTCTTTCAATGGCCGATTCGCGAAAGACGCCGATGCACGAGTCGAATCGATGGCCTTCATCGATCTGGCAGGTTCCGCGCAGCCGGCGCGGGATGA
>JAICYA010000114.1 GCA_025934455.1 Rudaea sp. | reverse complement strand
GACATCCTCGAGCTCGACGGCACACGCTACCGGATCAGGAGCCTCGCCAGGCTCGGCCAGCGCTTCGATCTCAAGCGACTGCCCTATTCGATGAAGATCCTGCTCGAGAACCTGTTGCGGCACGAGTACGGCGTCAATGTCACCGCGAAGGAAATCGAGGCAGTCGCGAACTGGGATGCGAAGAAGGAACCCGACACCGAAATCGCATTCATGCCGGCGCGCGTCGTGCTGCAGGATTTCACCGGCGTGCCCTGCGTGGTCGACTTCGCGGCCATGCGCGACGCCATCGTGCGCCTTGGCGGCGACGCGAAAAAGATCAATCCGCTGATTCCGTCCGAACTCGTCATCGACCATTCCGTGCAGGTCGACGTGTTCGGACGCGCCGACGCGCTGGAACAGAACGTCAAGATCGAGTTCGATCGCAACAAGGAACGCTACGCCTTCCTGCGCTGGGGCCAGAACGCCCTGGACAACTTTAAGGTCGTGCCGCCGCGCACCGGCATCGTGCATCAGGTGAACCTCGAATTCCTTTCGCGCGTCGTGATGGTGCGTGAGCTTGAAGGCAAAACTTGGGCCTACCCCGACACGTTGTTCGGTACCGATTCGCACACCACGATGGTGAACGGTCTTGGCGTGCTCGGCTGGGGTGTGGGCGGCATCGAAGCCGAAGCCGCAATGCTGGGACAACCTTCTTCCATGCTGATTCCGCAGGTGGTCGGATTCAAACTCACGGGCAAGTTGCCGGAAGGCGCAACCGCGACCGACCTCGTGCTGACCGTTACCCAGATGCTGCGCAAGCACGGCGTGGTCGGCAAGTTCGTGGAATTCTTCGGCGACGGCCTGCAGCACCTGCCGCTGGCCGATCGCGCCACGATCGGCAACATGGCGCCCGAATACGGCGCGACCTGCGGCATCTTCCCGATCGACGCCGAGGCGTTGAATTATCTGCGTCTGTCCGGACGCGACGAGGGCCATATCCGCCTCGTCGAAACGTATGCGAAGGCACAGGGCATGTGGCATGCGCCGGATTCTCCGCATCCGGAATATTCGTCGACGCTGGAATTGAACATGGCCGACGTGAAACCGTCGCTGGCCAGTCCCAAGCGCCCGCAAGACCGCGTCCTGCTCTCCGGCATGCGCGAGAGCTACAAATCCGCGATGCAGGCGCTCGGCGCCAACGGTGCGCAAATGGAGAAACAAAAACAACGCTTTCTCAACGAAGGCGGCAGCACGGCCGTCGGCACGGCCGCAAGCCAGGCCGAGGGCGCACCGGATGCTTGTCCCGACGCCGAACATTGTCAGCTCGAGAACGGCTCGGTGGTGATCGCGGCGATCACTTCCTGCACCAACACTTCGAATCCCGCCGTGATGATCGGCGCGGGCCTGCTGGCGCGCAAGGCCGCCGCGCGCGGCCTGAAACCCAAGCCCTGGGTCAAGACTTCTCTCGCGCCCGGCTCCAAGGTGGTTACCGACTACCTCGAAAAGACCGGCCTGCTGGACGACCTGGACAAACTCGGCTTCTTCCTCGTCGGCTACGGCTGCACCACCTGCATCGGCAACTCGGGCCCCTTGCCCGAGGATGTCAGCAAGATGGTTGCCGCCAACGATTACGCCGTAGCCGCGGTACTCTCGGGCAACCGCAACTTCGAGGGCCGCATCCATTCCGAGGTGAAGATGAATTACCTCGCCTCGCCGCCGCTGGTGGTGGCGTTCGCGATCGCCGGCACCATCGACATCGACCTGAGCACGCAGCCGCTCGGCAAGGGCAGCGACGGCAAGGATGTGTACCTCAAGGACATCTGGCCGTCGAACAAGGAAATCGGCGACATCATCGCGCGCACGATCGGCCCTGACATGTTCAAGCACAACTATGCCGACGTTTTCAAGGGCGATTCGCGCTGGAACGGCATCGACGCGCCGCAAGGCGAGCGATACGGCTGGGACGCGAAGTCCACCTACATCAAGAATCCGCCGTATTTCGACGGCATGACCATGCAACCGGGACGTGTCGCCGACATCCGCGGCGCGCGCTGCCTCGGCCTGTTCGGCGATTCGATCACGACCGACCACATCTCTCCGGCCGGCAACATCAAGGCGACATCGCCTGCCGGCCAGTTCCTGCAAGGGCGCGGCGTGACCAAGGCCGACTTTAATTCCTACGGTTCGCGCCGCGGCAATGACGACGTGATGGTGCGGGGCACCTTCGCCAACATCCGCATCAAGAACCAGATGCTCGGCGGCGAGGAAGGCGGCAACACCCTGCACTTCGCGTCGGACAAGAGCGGGAACCGCGAAAAGCTGCCGATCTACGATGCGGCCATGTTATACAAGAAGGAAAACGTGCCGCTGGTCGTGCTGGCCGGCAAGGAATACGGCACCGGTTCCTCGCGCGACTGGGCAGCCAAGGGCACGCTGCTGCTCGGCATCAAGGCGGTGATCGCCGAGAGTTTCGAGCGCATCCACCGCTCCAATCTGGTCGGCATGGGCGTGCTTCCGTTGCAATTCCGCAACGGTGAAAACGCGCAATCACTGGGGCTCAAGGGCGACGAAGTCTTCGACATCGCCGGCCTCAACGACGGTGCCGCGAAGGAAGTCGAGGTCGTGGCCAAGGGTGCCGCGGGCGAGAAGAAATTCAAGGTCCGCGTGCTGCTGCTGACGCCGAAGGAAGTCGAGTACTACCGCCATGGCGGCATCCTGCCTTATGTGTTGCGTCAGCTTGCGGGCGGTGCGAAAGCAGCTTAAAGCTTCTGTTGCCAGGCAGCGTTGAAGCACTTCCATTCACCGCCTTCGCGTTTCCAACCGCTGGTAATTGCGTAAATCGATCCGTGCTCGGGCAGTAATCCGCCCGAGCCGCCGGTCAGCGTGACGGTGACGTGCGCGGTTGCGCGGTCGCCTTGCAGGTCTACGTCGATCGGCCCGAGCGTCACGCCGACGGACTCGTTGCGCAACACCTCCGCGCGCAGCAGGTTGTGCAGGCCATCACGGTCGACCTGCCCATCGTTGCCGGTGAAATCGGCGCTGACGTGGCGCATGAATTCGCGCGGCTCGCGCGCTTCGGCCGCCGCCTGCATCGCCGTGATGGCGTCGCGGATGCGCTGCTCATCGGGGGTGCGATGACATCCCGTGAGCAGCAACACCCCGATCAGTACCGGGACCCATTTCATGCGCCCATCCTGCACTTTTGCGGACTGCGCCGCAATGCAGCTTGCCGGGCTTTCCTGCCCGTGTTGAAATCGGCGCTACTGCGCAATCGGGGAAGCGACACGACATGAACGATAAGGAACGGCCCGATTTTCAACGGCCCGATCTCGAGCGGCCCTGGCTGGCCAATTACCCCCCGGGCGTGCCGGCTCAGGTCGATACGAAACAGTTCAGCTCGCTAGCCCAGGTCCTGGAAACCGCCTGCGACCGTTTCGCACACCGGCCGGCCTTCGAGAACATGGGCCGGACGCTGACCTACGCGGACATCGACCGGCTCAGCCGCCGCTTTGCTGCGTATCTGCGCAACGACATCAAGCTCGAACGCGGCGATCGTGTCGCGATCATGCTGCCGAACGTCCTGCAATATCCGGTGGCGATCTTCGGTGCGTTGCGTGCGGGACTCACGGTCGTCAACACCAATCCGTTGTACACGGCGCGCGAACTGCGTCATCAGTTGCACGACGCCGGCGTAAGCGCGATCGTGGTGCTCGACAACTTCGCCGCGACACTGGCCGAAGTCCTGCACGACACGCCGGTCAAGCACATCATCACCACCGGCCTCGGCGACCTGCTCGGCATGCCGAAATCGGCACTGGTGAATTTCGCGGTCAGGCACGTCAAGAAGATGGTGCCGGCGTACCGCATCGATCATGCCATCCGTTTCAAGACCGCGCTCGCGCGCGGCGCACGCACGGCGCCGCCCAAAGTCGATGTCGGTCAGGACGACATCGCCTTCCTGCAATACACAGGCGGTACGACGGGCGTGGCCAAGGGTGCCATGCTCACACACGGCAATCTGGTCGCCAACATGCAACAGGCCTCGGCCTGGATCGACCGCGACGTGCGCGAAGGCGAGGAAGTCATCGTCACCGCGATTCCGCTGTACCACATCTTCGCACTGACCGCGAACTGCCTGGTGTTCATGAAGTTCGGCGGATTGAACCACCTCGTCACCAATCCGCGCGACATGCCGGGGTTCGTCAAGATCCTGCGCGGCATCCGCATGACCGCGATCACCGGCGTCAATACGCTGTTCAACGGCCTGCTCAACACGCCGGGATTCGACAAGGTGGATTTTTCCGCCCTGCACCTGACCCTGGGCGGCGGCACCGCGGTGCAGCGCAGCGTTGCCGAACGCTGGAAGAAAACCACCGGCGTGACCCTGGTCGAAGCCTACGGCCTGACCGAAACCTCGCCGGCCGCGTGCATGAATCCGCTGGACCTTGCCGATTACAACGGCTCGATCGGCCTGCCGATCCCGTTGACCGACGTCGTCATTCGCGACGACGACGGCAATTCACTGCCGGTCGGCCAACCCGGCGAGTTGTGCGTGCGCGGTCCGCAGGTGATGAAAGGATACTGGCAGCGCCCGGACGAAACCGACAAGGTGCTCGACGCCGACGGTTGGCTGCACACCGGCGACGTCGCGCGCATGGACGAAAAAGGCTATTTCTACATCGTCGACCGCAAGAAAGACATGATCCTGGTGTCCGGATTCAACGTCTATCCGAATGAAATCGAGGACGTGGTCGCGCATTGTCCCGGCGTGCTCGAAGTCGCCGCCGTCGGCATTCCCGACGAAAAATCCGGCGAGGCGGTGAAGATCGTGGTGGTACGCAAGGACCCTGCCCTGACCGCCGAGACGATCCGCGCGTATGCCAAGGAAAACCTGACCGGCTACAAGCTGCCGAAGGTCATCGAGTTCCGTGATGCGCTGCCCAAGACACCAGTCGGCAAGATCCTGCGCCGCGAATTGCGCGATCCGCCAAAAGCAGCGGGCTGAGCCTCAGTCGTCGAACGGCTCGATCTTGTCCGCATAGCCCCCGAGCAGATTCCAGAGCGGAACCTCTTTTTCCGGCGGGATGCGTGCGTAGGCAAACCCCAGGTGATGCGCGGTAATGCGCGCTACGGTGGCATCGACATGGATGTTGAGTTCTTCGCCGATGACCATGTCGAGCGCGTAGAGATCGCCGATTTTCCCCTGCCATCCCTCGGGACGCATGACCATCGCACCCGTGGCGGAAATGTCCTCGACCTCGCTGGGCCATGCTTCCGCGCCATGGATGAGCAGCACCGCCGAACGCATCGGCTTACGCGCGTGCCGGAATCCGCTGTATTGTGTGGTGTTTTCGCCCACCTGACCCACCAAATCGACTCGACCAAACAGTATTAGCCAAGCGCATGGCAAATAGCAACCGTGCCCGCGGCTTGGTCAATCCCATATGTGAACGCACTAGCTATAAAGACACAAGCAAGTCTCTTGCCAGAGCGGCACCGCAATAGTGGAAACCCCTTAATTCCGGGCATTGCCGGAATTGTGTACCGTAGCCCGAGACAATCGGCTATTGGCCTATTTCTTGCTCTTCGTCAATCAGGGTTCCAGACCAGATTCGGTCCGCCATGGGTTCAGCGCACCTTAATAACGACCCACACTCCTATTGAGCCGCAACTGCTGTACGATTCCCGCGCCGCCAAGGCAGGTCGAGCACTTCATGATATTCAATCTCATCGAAGGCGTACTGGACAAATCGGATAAAGGGCTTCGCGACGTCCTGCTAGCCCAGGCGAAAGTGCGTGTTGCGGTCGCAATCCCAGTTATCCTGACCGACATCGTCCTGTATTTCATCTTGCATAACGGCGTACCGTTTTGGTTCGCATGGCTGACCGTTGGCTACGCCGTCTACGCCGTAATTCCCTTCGTGCTGGCTCGCGGCGCTGCATCCGCGGCGTTGAGGTCCTTGCTTGTCTGCAGCGCGATTTCCGATCCATTGGTGCTTTCGATCTGGATCGCGTCGACCGACAAGTTCGGCGGGATCATCGCCGGATTCTATCTGTTTACCACTCTCGGATTCGGCTTCCGCACCGGCCGACCATTGATGTACCTTTGCCAGATCACCTCGATCTGCACTTTCTTTCTGATATTGGCATTCGCGCCATATTGGCAGGAACACCTGACATTCTGGGTGGCGCTACTTGTGCCGCTGATTGTCGTTCCCCTGTACGCCGGGACTCTCATCGATACTCTACGCGATGCGCGCGAACACGCGGAACGTCAAAGCCGAGCCAAATCAGACTTGCTTGCAAAGGTCAGCCACGAGTTGCGCACGCCGCTCACCGGCATCATGGCAACCACCGAACTGCTTTCGATCGAGAACAGCGACTATTCCGTACGGCGCCGCACCGATACCATTCTTTCGCTCTCCGAGAGTCTGCTCAGCGAAATCAACGATCTGCTCGACGAAGCGAAATACAGTAGCTCGGCAATCCACCTGTCTCCGACTCCGATCGATTTGCGCCGAAGAGTCGAAAACCTTTCCGAAACCTTCGGCACCTTGGCGCGCAAGAAGAACATAGCGTTCAGTACCAGGATTGACCCGACATTCGCATCCACCGTGCACGTGGACGGGCACCACCTCGACCGCATCCTGCTCAATTTGATCGGCAATGCGATCAAGTTCACCGAGACTGG
>JAICYA010000274.1 GCA_025934455.1 Rudaea sp. | reverse complement strand
TACGCCGTGATCGGATACAACAGCGCGCGCGCCACCGGCCGGCCCAGGCGCAGGCCAATGGTGCGGATCAGCCACAGCGCAAAGCGGCCTCCGCCTTCGCGGCGTTCGCTCCAATGCGCGCTCATGGCGCTAGTTCCAGCGTGCCGCTGGTGATGAGGTCTTGTCCGCGATGGATGGAAAACTTCGCGCTCGTGGCGGTGCGCTCGATGCGCAATTCGGCGGTTTCCTCCGCACGCAGCGGACGCAGGAATTTCACCTGCGGCAATCCGGCGACGTTCGCAGCGAAGGCGCGTTCGACTGCCGCCACGACGCGCTCGAGCAGGACAACACCAGGCACGATGGGATCGCCGGGAAAATGCCCCGGCAAGGCCGGATGCGATGCGGCCATGTGGAATTGTTCGCAAATGGACGTTGTCATGGCACGCGCTCGGTCAGCAGTGCCGGCCAATGCCGGATCAGCGCGGCGAGAAAGGCGAACAATCCCCGGCGCGGCGCCTGCGGCAGCAGATGCGGGCGCAGGAAAAATTCGCCGAGGAAAAGCGCGGCGACAGCCAGCGGCAAGGCGATCCATCCGAACATGCGCGGCGACGGCAGCCACACGGCGTACGCGAAAATTCCGTGCGCATGCAGGGCCAGCAGCGCGGCGCAGGCCGCCAGCGCGAATTGCCACGCGGCCCAGACCGCGGTGAGCCGACGTGCATAAACCGCCACAGCAGGATCGTCCAGCCACTGCGCGCCATCGATGGCGGCAATGGCGCGCGCAATCAGCGGCGTGCGTCGCGCGCGCAACGTGCGCGCGAACAGCCAGCCAACCAGCGCAGCGATCAGCGCGGGCAGCGCATCGAGCGCGCCGCGCAGGTTCTTGCCGCCGAAAAAATGCCCGAGCAGTACCAGCGCCACGACGGCCACCCACACAAGGGCGCGCTTCATCGATCAGCCCACGCGATGTGCCTGCACGTGTGCACTCAACTCGCGCAGGCTGGAAAAAATCCGCTGGTTGTCGGGATTGTCCGAACGCAACGAGAAACCGTAACGCTTGGATATGGCCAACGCCAGCTCCAGTGCGTCGATGGAATCCAGTCCCAGTCCGCCGCCGAACAACGGCGCGTCCGGCGCGATTCGATCGGCGCTCGTGTTTTCCAGATTCAGACTCGTGACGATGAGATCGGCCAGTTCGTGCTCGGCGGGCGTTTGTGCGGACATGCGTTGTGGCTTTTCCCCAAAACCGGCCAAGGCTGGCCGCTTTCCAATTCGCGCAATCCGGGAAGATTGCATGGGCATAGTATCATGCGGGCCATGACCCTTCGGCCCGTCCACGCGCTGGAAAACGCAGCCGCAGCCGCCTCTGCAAGCCTGCCTCCCCTGCGCATCGAATACGCGCATGCCGGCGTTGCCGATGCGCTTGCCGGATCGGACGTGCTGGCCGTGATCGGCTTCGGCGACATCGCGCAGACAAGCGACGATCCGCGCTGGTTGCGCTTGCATCTGGACACGGACGCGGCTGCTCCACTGGAAGTGTGGCGGGTCGCCGGCCCCGTCACCCGTGGCCGCGACGGCGGCGTGGCCTGGGCCAGCGATGGCGATTACGCCTTCGTCGCACTCGAGGTCGACGAAGCCACGCACGGCGGCATTGCCGATGCGGCGCGGCATGCCTACGCGACCCTTGCGCAATGGTCGCGCCACCGTGCGACAGCGCATCTCCTGCGCGTCTGGAATTACCTGGACGCGATCAACGATGGCGAGGGCGATGCCGAGCGCTACCGCTTGTTCTGCGCCGGCCGCGCCGTGGGCATGGACAGTGCATTCGTCGATTATCCGGCGGCTACCGCAATCGGCGTACGCGACGGGCGTCGCGTGCTGCAGGTCTATGCGTTGGCCGCGCGCGTGCCCGGACACGCGGTCGAGAATCCGCGCCAGCTGAATGCGTGGCGCTATCCGCGACAGTACGGTCCGTCCGCACCAGGATTTGCGCGCGCCATGCGTGCTCCGTCCGCTTCGCCACAGTTGTACATTTCCGGCACGGCGGCGATCGTCGGCCATGCTTCGCACCATCCCGAAGATCTCGCCGCACAGCTCGACGAAACCCTGGCCAACCTGGACAGTTTGCTCGACGCCGCCGGCAGTGCGTCGTCGCTTGGCGCGACGAGCCCGCTCAAGGTCTATGTGCGCCACGCAGCGGATGTACAGGCCGTCCGCGAACTCCTGCGCGCGCGGCTCGGCGACAAGGTCCCGCTTGTGCTGTTGCAAGGCGACGTCTGCCGGCGCGAATTGCTGCTGGAAATCGAAGGCGTCCATTCCGGCTGAAACGTGATCCGGTTGGCACATTCGTTGCCGACTGCGCAACGCCATGCCCGCCAAGTCCTGCACGGGGCTGGTTCAGCCTGCGGTGGTAGTATTTTCCGACCAATCAACCGGCCCTGGGGGCCGTGGAGCAGGTATGAAAGAGCATCTGGGGCATTACGACATCATCGCCGAACTCGGCCGCGGCGGCATGGGCGTGGTCTACAAGGGTTACGAGACTTCCCTCAACCGCTACGTCGCGATCAAGGTCCTGGCCGAATCCCTGGCCCACGACGAGTCCGTCAAGGAGCGCTTCCTGCGCGAAGCGCGTTCCATGGCCGCACTCAACGATCCCCACATCATCTCGATCTATTTCATCGGCGACGATGCCGGGCAGACCTATTTCGTCATGGAATTCGTCGATGGCGAATCCTTGGGGAGCCTGCTCAAGCGCGAAGGCAAGCTCAAGCCCGAGCAGGCCGCCAAGATCGTCTACCAGACCGCGCAGGGCCTCGCCACCGCCCACGACAAGGGTGTGATCCACCGTGACATCAAACCCGGCAACCTGATGTTGACCAGCAAGGGCGCGGTCAAGATTGCCGACTTCGGTATCGCCCTGTCGACGCAGGATTTCTCCAAGAAGCTCACTTCCACCGGCGAGTTTGTCGGCACGCCCGGTTACCTCTCCCCGGAAGTGTGCCAGGGCAAGCCGGTCGACCAGCGCTCGGACATTTTCTCGCTCGGCATCGTGCTGTTCGAATGCCTGGCAGGCCGCATGCCGTTCACCGATGAATCGCCATTGGGCCTGATGCTGGAAGTGGTCAAGGCCGAAATTCCGGACGTACGCACGCTCAATGCCGAGGTCGATCCGGAGCTCGAGCGCATCCTCGCCAAAATGGTGGCCAAGGATCCGGCCGAACGCTACCAGAGTTGCCAGGAGCTCGTCGCCGACCTCGCCCGGCATCCACTGGTCGCGAAGGGCGGACCGATCACGCTGCAAACCAGGATGTCGACCGCCGCCGCGACGATGATCGGCCAGAAGACGCCGGTTTCCGGCCAGCGTCCGCTGCCGTCGACCTCGCCGACACCGCAGCCCTTGCCGGTCAGCCGGCCGACGACGCCTGCCGGCGCGCAGCCGGTGATCGGTGCACATCAGCCGGTATTGCAGCCGCAGACGGCAAAATCCTCGCCGATGTTGCCGCTCGCCATTGCCGCGATCCTGATCCTTGGATTGGCCGGTGGCGCGTGGGCGTTCCGCGAGC
>JAICYA010000066.1 GCA_025934455.1 Rudaea sp. | reverse complement strand
GCGAGGGCTCTGCATGAACTGCGCCGCCAGACCCTTGATCTCGGGTGCAAAGGTTGCGGAGAACAGCAGCGTCTGCTTGTTCTTCGGCAGCACGCCGAGGATCTTTTTCAGCGCCGGCGCGAAGCCCATGTCCAGCATCCGGTCGGCCTCGTCCAGCACCAGCATCTCGATGCAGGAGAGATCCACGTTGCGGCGGTCCATATGGTCGATCAGACGGCCCGGTGTGGCGACGATCAGGTCGAGTCCGCGACGCAGGCTCATGATCTGGCCGCCCATGCCGACGCCACCGAACACCGCCGCGGCGTGCACACGCAGATGCTTGCCGTAGGCGCGCACGCTGTCGTGCACTTGCGCCGCGAGCTCGCGGGTCGGCGTGAGGATCAACGCGCGCGGCTTGCGCGGCTGCTTGTTGTTGAAGTTGCGCTCCTGCTCGGCACACAGCTTTTGCAGCAGCGGCAGCGCGAACGCGGCGGTTTTGCCGGTGCCGGTCTGCGCGCCGGCGAGCAGGTCGTGGCCTTCCAGCACCAGCGGAATCGCCGCGGCCTGGATCGGAGTGGGGGTGTTGTGGCCCTGTTCGGAAAGGGCACGCAGCAACGCGGGCGAGAGCCCGAGCGAATCAAACGTCATGAAGAAAAACTCCTGTCGTGCCGCAGCGCTTCCCAGTGACCGCGCGCAGCATGTGTTGACCGTCACCGCAAAACGCGGGAACGGATTCGAGACGACGGAGCCGAGTGGTGCGGGCCGGGCGGAAGGAATTCCGCAAACGCTGGCCAAAGGAAAATCGGGTTACGGCGCTTCAAACCCGACAAGTATAACCGATTATGGCTCGACAAGGGAGTCCGGCGCGCGCTTGGCCCTGACTGGAAATCCTGCAGGCAACGAATCAGGTGCCATCGCGCCGCCGGACAAGAGGAACGCCATGCCCTGATCCACGCTCCAGTCGGTGGCGATCAGCTCGTCGGTCGGCACCAGTTCCAGATAGCCGCCGGTGGGATTGGGCGTGGTCGGCACGTACACCGCGGCGATCTCGCGGCCGGATGCGTCAATGAAAACGCGCGTGACGAAGCCGACCGATTTCATCTCCGGCGAAGGGAAACCGATCAGTACCACGCGCTGCGTGCCCGCCGGCTTGTTGCGCATCAGTGTCATCAATTTCTTGGTGCCGCCGTAAATCGTGTGCACCAGTGGAATGCGCTCGAGCTTGTCGTCAATGAAGCTCAGCACGCGCCGGCCGATCATCACGTTCGAAAGCAGGCCGAGCAGATACAGCGCGGCCAAGGTGAGGATGAAGGCAAAGATCGAGATCAGCCAGTCGCGGTAGAGCGCGCTGGCCGCGCGCGGCGAGGCCAGCCCGATCAGCTCGATCAATCCGGTGATGACCGGCGCACCTACGCCGGCCAACAGGGTGAACACGAATTTGAACACTACCCAGGTGATCCACACCGGGATGAAGGCCAGCAGGCCGGTCAGAAGATTGCGTTTCAGGTGCAGCGGCGGCATGGCGGCAGGCCGGGCCAGAGTTGCCGCTATTGTAGATGGACGCGGGCCGATTCCCGTTGTGATTTTTTTCCGCGACCCGCGAATCATGGGGTGAGCCACCGGAAACGAGCATGCGCGACAAGTCCGACCAGCAACGCTTCGAGACACTCCTGCGCGACCACTTCGGGATCGTATTCAAGGTGGCCGGCATGTATGCGCGTGGCCGCGAGGATCGCGACGATCTTGCCCAGGAAATCAGTGCCCAGTGCTGGCGTTCGTTTGCGAGCTTCGATCAGCGGCGCGCGAAGTTCTCGACCTGGATGTATCGGGTTGCGCTGAACGTCGCGATTTCGCACGCGCGCCGCCGTCGGCGAGATATGGCCGAGCATTTCGAACCACTGGAACAGCGTCATCTCGAAACGACGGGCATCGAGGCACCACCAGAGGCGGATGAACGCCTGAGCGCCTTGCGCGTCTTTCTCGCGGAGCTGGATGAACTCAACCGCGCGTTGATGGTGCTGTACCTGGAGGAGCGATCGTACGCGGAAATGGCCGACGTGCTCGGCATCAGCGAAACCAATGTGGCTACCAAGATCGGCCGCATCAAACAGAAGCTGCGCACTCGAATGATCGCGGCGCAACCCCTTCCCAAGGAGCATGAACATGGAACTCCATGAAATGAAATTGGCATGGCGCGAACTGAGCGATCGCATCGAACGCGGCGATGCGCGCACCCTGAGCCTCCAACGCGAATGGCGGTTGGACAAGGCGCGCTCGACCCTGAGGCGCTGGTTGTGGCTGCCGGCCATCGAATTCGGCTTTGGCCTGGCGATGATATGGATTGCCGGACTCTTTCTGGCGAGGAATTTCGCTCTCATCGGCCCTGCGCCGGGTGGCGCGATTCCGTCGTTGCTGCTGCTGCTGCTCGCCGCGGCGGCGATTGCCATCAGCATCCGTCAGTTCGCATTGATCGGCGGCATCGATTACGCCGGGCCGGTCGTCGCCATCCAACGTCGGCTCTCCGCAACGCGCGCCTTGCGCATCCGCATGACCCAATGCGACCTGTTGCTCGGCTTGCCGCTGTGGCCGGTGTTCCTTGCCTTCGTCCTGCAATGCATCGGTGGTTACGCAAGCTATCGCGCACTGGATGCGGCGTGGCTGGTCTGGAACGCGCTGTTCGGACTGATGCTGGCGGCTGCATTGATCTTCGTCGCGCGCCGCTATCGCGAGCAGCTGTCGCGCTCGCCGGTGATCGGCAAATTGGCGGACGAGATTGCGGGTCAGGGATTGACCGCCGCGCTGGGGCAGCTCGACGAAATCGCGCATTTCGAGCGCGGGTGATTCCAGGGGCCAGGAAAAAGCCGGCGCGATTCGCATCGCGCCGGCTGGGGTGCAACCCTCGCTGAAGCTCAGTGTTGCTGGTTATCGGTGCTTTCGATGAATTTCGCCACGTTGTCGTGCAGCGCCTTGAGCGATGGCGTGTGCGCGTAAACCATGTGGCCCGACGGGTAGAACGCATAGGAGATGTTCTGGCGCAGGCTCTGCGGGATCGGCAGATGCTCCTGCTCGTACACCGCGGCGTAGTACGGGGTCGCAAGATCGTAGAAACCGCCGTTGACCATCACCTTGAGATCCGGGTTGTATTTCATCGCGACCGCAAGGTCCGGCAGCACGTTGGTCGAACCCGGGAACGCGAAATGCTGGCCCGGCGCCTTGTGGCGGAAATCCCAGTCGAAGCCCTGGCCGTAGATTTCGGGGTTGTAATGCATGTCCTGGCCGAACTTCAGCGTCGAGCGCACGTAGCTGTTGAATGCCGACACATACGCCGAGCTGATCGCAGCGGATTGCGGGTCGTAATCGGATTCCTTGCCCAGCGGATCCATGCTCGGGCCGGAGAAACGCGTATCCAGGCGGCCGGTAGTGATGTCGCTGTCATTCTGCAGCTCATGCTCGAACATGCCGCCGGTGACGCGCAGGTCGGCTTTCACCAGGTAATCCACGGGCAAACCGGTGAAGTCGGAGAGCTTCTGCGCAATCTGCTTTTCGCGCGCAGGGCTCAGTGTCGAACCGGCCAGCAGCGCCTGCTCGTATTCGCCGGTGGCGAATTGCGTGGCCTGCTGCAGCAGCGGCTTCAGGCTGCCGTGTTCGTACTTCGGCAGCTTGTGGTGGTACCACGCCGTGGCCGCATAAGTCGGCAGCGCCAGAACGTAAGGCAGGTCGATGCCGGGGCTGTTGTCGGCACCATCCACGCTGGTCGCGAAATTCAGAATCTGCGACAGCAGGATCACGCCATTGAGATCCACGTTGTCCTCGGTTTCGAGATCGGCCGCGAGCACCGCAGAACGCGTGGTGCCGTAGCTTTCGCCAAACAGATACTTCGGTGAATTCCAGCGGTCGTGCTGCGACAGGAAGGTGGTGATGAACTTGGCGAACATCTTGCCGTCGCCATCCACGCTCCAGATCTTCTTGGAAAGATCCTTGAAATTCTTCTCGCGCGCTTCCTTGCTGTCGCCTTGCGGCAGCAGGCGGCCGAAGCCGGTGCCGGGCGCATCAATGAACACCAGGTCGCTGGCATCCAGCAGGCTGTAGTCGTTGTTCACCAGCTGATACGGTGCGGCGGGCGTGTGGGTGTCGTCGTTGGTGGTGATGCGCTTGGGCCCGAACGCGCCCATGTGCAGCCACACGGTCGAGGAGCCCGGGCCGCCGTTGTAGAGAAAGGTGATCGGCCGCTTGGCCGGATCCGCGCCGCGCTTGATGTAGGCAACATAGGACATGCTGGTCTGCGGGGTGTGTTCATCCAGACCGTCGCCGTCCAGCACGAGGGTTCCGGCGATCGCGTCATAGGCGATGCTGGAACCTTCCACGTTGACCGTGCCCTGCGTCGTGGAGGATTGCGATTTCTGCATCGCCGCATTGGCGTCGTTGTCGCTCTGGCTGCTTGCCGACTTGTCGGTACTGTCGGACTTGGGTTGGTCGGCGGCAAACGCCGGCAGGCTGCACAGCAGCAACGCGCCCAGGACGATGCGGACTCGGAACGGTTTCATGGAATGACCACCTTTGCGGCAAAGGAACCCCGCGAGTATGCCGCGCGCGGCCGCGCTGTCCATAAGTCACAAGTCATGTTCGGCGGTTGCTCCACGCCGGGAAAAGAGCTTCAACCATTCGGCGCCGGATGAGCGTCGTCGATCACACGCACGACGCGGAAGCCGATGCTGGTGTAGCCGATATCGGAATCGGCGCTGCCACGGCGCCCCAGCGCGGTCTGGTGGCTGCCGTCGCGCCAGGACAATCCACGGAATGCACGATCCCCGGAAGAACCTCCGCTCAACCACTGACTGACGTTGCCGTACATGTCGTAGGCGCCGACGCCGCTGGCGGCGTAGCGGCCCACCGGCGCGGTCTGCGCGGCGCCGTCGCTGCAGGGCCAGCGATCGTTGTCGAGTTTGCTCTGGCGGCTTGAGTCATCCACGTTGCCGCGCGCGCAGGGATTCCCGCTGGAGGCGCCGTGCGCGGCGCGCAACCACTCGCTGTCGGTCGGCAGACGATACGGCTGGCCGGTGCGGCGCGACAGCCACGCCGCGTAAGCCATCGCATCGTTCCAGCTGACGCACACCACCGGATGATCGCCGGTTTGCGCGAAACCCGGATCATTCCATTTCAATCCGCGCAGGCGAGAAAACGGATGGAAGGCTTCCATGCAGGACGCCGCCGGGCGATGCGTGTCGCGCGCGAATTGCGCATATTCGCCGCGGGTCACGTCGGTGCGGGCAATCGCGAATGCATCCGCCTTGCCATCCGCAGGCACGTACACCAGAGCCGGGCCGCCGTCGTCCCGCAGTGCGGAACCGGCGTGCAGGGCAGGCGGAGCGGGTGGCGCATCGTTCAACAACTTGACGTCGAATCCCGCCGGATATATCGCCGGCAAACTGTCCGCCAGAGGACGCAATGTCGCTACCTGTTTCGCGTCGTGCGATGTCGCAGCGCTCGCGATGGAATTTCCCACTGCATGCGCGAGTTGCGTCCGCGCCTCATGCCAGGATTTTTGCGTGTCGGGATCCGCCGAAGACGACAGGGTGTCGAGCTTCTCCACCAGCGGTAGCACCTGATCGGCGTTGTTGCGCCGCCAGGCCTTGAGCGCGTCGTCCTGAAGTGCAGTCACGACTTTGCCGATGCCTGCGCGCGCGCTGCGGTTTTCGGGTTCCAGCTTCAGCACGGCCTGATAATGCGCTGCCGCACTGTTTTGCTTCGGCACGGTCAGGCGGCCCTCCGCGAACGACGCGTTGGCCTGCGCCAGCAGCACCGTGACGCGCGCGGCTTGCGCGGCGTCCACGCTGCTGTCTTCGACCGGGACGGCAATGACCGGATGCGCCGTGTCTGAGCTGGTAGCCGGCGCAGGGACGGCGGCTGCGATGGCCGTGGCCGCGAGATTGTCGGTGGCAGGCGTTTGCGTCGCCTTGGCGGGCGAGGGCGGGGAGACGCGATGCGCGTGCGAGCGCCAGCTCAGCGCGGCGGCGCTGACCGCGATCAGGGCGAGCAGCATCAGCAATGCCGGCCCATAGCGGCGCACGATGCGCGACGCCGGGAGATGAACGCGCGGCATCTGGATATGCGGTAGCGGGATGCGCGGCAACTGCACGCGTGGCATCCGCAATCGCGGCAGGGTGATCTTCGGCCATTGGAACGCGGGACGGTGCGGCGGCGTCGGCACCACAGGCCGCGGCGTGGTGTGGCGACCATCCACGGCATCCAGTGCGGCGATCATTTCTTCGGCATTCTGGAAGCGGGCTTCCGGCGACTTTGCCAGTGCCTTGTCCACGAACGGCTGCCAGGCACGCTTCAAGGGCGGCAGTCTCGGCACGGGCTGCTCGATGTGCGCAATCGCGGTGGATAGCGCGTCCGCACCGCGGAATGGCAAGTCGCCGGTCAGCAATTCGTAGCAGACCACGCCCAGACTGTAGAGATCGGATCGCCCGTCTATGTCCTGGCCGCGCGCCTGTTCGGGGCTCATGTAACCGGACGAACCCATCGTCGCGCCTTCGCGCGTGACGCGCAGGCTGTCGCTGGCGCGCGCGATGCCGAAGTCGGTCAGCAGTGCGCGGCGATGCTGATCGAACAGCACGTTTTCCGGCTTGACGTCGCGATGCACGATGCCTTGCTTGTGCGCGTGGCCCAGCGCGCCCGCGAGCGCGCGCATCACCGCGGCGATGCGCGACGGCGTATCGCGCAGGTCAATCTTGGATAGATCGCCGTTGGGCAGGTACGGCATCGTGTAATACAGCTGCTCATCCGAGGTGCGGCCAACCTCGTAGATCGCCACGATGTGCGGATGCTGCAGGCGCGCGATGGTCCGCGCCTCCTGCTCGAAGCGGGTGATCGTCTCGTCGGTGGCCGCCTGCAGGATCTTGACCGCGACCGGCCGGCCCAGCGACGACTGGATCGCCAGGTACACGGTCGCCATGCCGCCGCGCCCAAGCGGGCGCACCAGACGATGACCGGGTACTTCGAATTCGACGACAGGCGCTGACAAACCCATGGCGCGGGACAACCCCCTTGGGCGAGTATCGATTCTAGGACACCGTACGGCCCGGCGGCGAGCCTACCCCGTTCTTCCGTTGCTGGGCCGTGCGGAGCGTCTCGTTAAGAATCATCGTTTTGCCGGCCGGTTTCCAAGTGGAAACGATGCAACAAACGATGTGCAAACGGCGCGAATAGCAGGCCAGCCACAAAGATGACGATCAACCCGCTGTAGAGGGCATAAATCCCCGCGAAAGCCTTGCCCCCGCTTGTGTGCAGGGCATCCACCGGACCCATGCCGCCCAGCAGCATGGCCGAGTTGAGGAAGGCGTCCAGCCAGCCCATGCCTTCGGCAATGCGATAGCCAAGCATTCCGGCCAGCAGGGAAGCCGCGATCACGCCGAGCCCAAGCGCCAGCGATTTGGCGACCCGCCGCAGCAGGAACACCCGCCAGGGCAGCAGAGGTTCGTGCTTGTGTTCGTAGTGGAACATTAGGCCGGCACCTTGCAGGGGATGCCGGATTCTAATCCTCAGAACAGCAACGAAGACATCTTCCGCCGTGTGGCCGCTACCAATGCATCGTCGTCGACGATGCGGAAGGCGTCCAGCAGGCGTTTGCGCGCCAAGCCCTCGTTCCAGGTGCGATCGGCTTGCAGGATGGCGAGGAATTGCTCCATCGCTTCGGCCGGATCGCCGCCCAGCAACAGGCGAACGCCCAGCGCATCGCGTGCGGCGAAATCCTTCGGATTGTTCTCGATGCGGGCCATCAATTCGCCGGAAGCACTCGTGCCGGCGAGCGCCTGTGCAAGTTCAACGTATGCCCGCAAAGCTTTGGCGCGATCGTCGGTTTCGAGTTGCGGTGGCAATGATTCCAGCGCGCTCTTCGCCGCGTTGATCTCGCCCGCGCGCGCCTGCGCCAGCGCGAGTTCCAGCTTCAGCTCAGGCTTGTCGGGCTCCGCCTCGACCGCTTCGCGCAAACGCGTGATCGCGGCGTGCGGGGTTTCGCGCGGCACGTGGGGATTTTCTTCCGCGATATTCTGCGCAGCCGGCGTTTCGATCTTCGTCGCTGGCGCGATCTGGTGCTTGGAGAGGAATTCGCGCACCTGCGATTCCGGCAGCGCGCCGGCGAAGCCGTCGAGGATTTGTCCATCACGGATCAGCACCACGGCCGGGATGCTGCGCACGCCGAACATGCCCGCCAGTTGCTGTTCCTTGTCGCAGTCAATCTTGGCGAGCTTGAACGCGCCGCCGTATTCGCCGGCGAGTTTTTCCAGGATCGGCCCGAGCGTCTTGCACGGCCCGCACCAGGTCGCCCAGAAATCCACGAGCACCGGTGTGGTCAGCGAAGCCTGCAGCACCTCGCTTTCGAAGTTGGCCTGACCGGCTTCGAAGACATGCGTGGATTTGATGGAATCGGGTTTGGCGGATTGCGGCGAGGCGTTCATGCGCGGATCAACCATCCTGTCAATCCGCACATGATTGGGGCGCTACGCG
>JAICYA010000132.1 GCA_025934455.1 Rudaea sp. | reverse complement strand
GGAATCGCCCCGCCATGCCGACGATCGCAACGGCATCCATGCTTCACCGCGATCCGCTGGCAAAGCGCGCGAGCGCCTCGCGTTGGCGCAGACTGCGCAACGGATTGGCGTCGGTAACCGATCGGCTCACCGGCCGCCCTTGCAACAGCGCGACCTGCGCGGCAACGGTCGGGTTCTCGTAGACCTGCGCCACGCTGAGCACATGGCCGTGCCGCCGCAGTTCGGTCAGCGCATGCACGACATCGAGCGAGCGAGCGCCGAACTCGAACAGATTGATCGTGGCAGGCAGCAACGGCACGTCCAGAATGCACTGCCACACACCTAGCAATTGGGTTTGCAGCGGCGCGTGTTCGTTCCAGACCGATGCGACGCGATTGGGCGCTCCCGTCAATGCGTGGCGGTCGATCTTGCCGCTACTCGTGGTCGGCAACGCCGTGTGGAACACGAACGCCTGCGGCTGCATGTAGCGCGGCAGCGCGAGCACACAATGTCGGCTCAAGGCTGCACTCAACCCTGCATCATCGTCGCAGAGCAGCCGCGGCACGATGTGCGCCACGAGCCGGGTCGCGCCTGCGCTCGCAACCGGCACGACAACCGCTTCGGCAACCCGATCATGCCGGCACAGCACCGCCTCGATCTCGCCAGGCTCAACGCGATGGCCGTCGATCTTGATCTGGTCGTCGAGCCGACCCAGGTATTCGAATTCGCCCGCGGTATTGCGACGCAAGCGATCGCCAGTGCGGTACCAGCGCTGACCATCGAGTTCGACGAAGCATTGCGCGTGCGCCTCCGGTCGCACATAGCCGGCGGCAAGGCAATCGCCGCCGAGCAGCAGCTCGCCATCGTCGCCGCCCTCCAGGTAGGCGAGCCACGCGCTCACATGCGGCAGCGGCAATCCGATCGGCGGCAGTTCCGGCCATAGCGCCACCGGCCCGCTCAGCTCATGCGCCGTGACGACGTGCGTTTCGGTCGGGCCGTAATGGTTGTGCAGCACGCACGCCGGCAGCGCCGAAAAAAAGGTGCGGATTGCCGGGGTGATGCGCAGTTGTTCGCCGGCGGCAATCACATCGGTGAGCGCTGCCGGCACGCTGCGGCTTTCGAGGATCGCGGCTTCGGCCAGCGCCTGCAACGCGACGTAAGGCAGGAACAGACGCTGGACGCGTTCGCGTTCGAGCAGCGCCAACAAGCCCCAAGGATCGCGTCGCTCGGACTCGGTCGGCAGAACCAGGGTTCCACCCGTGGCCAACGTCGAGAAGATTTCCTGAAACGAAACATCGAAACCCAGCGGCGCGAATTGCAGCGTTCGCGCTGCCTTGCCGAGTCGCCGATGCTGGCAGTGCCAGTCGAGCAGTGCGGCGACCGCCGTCGTGCGCATCGCCACACCCTTGGGCCGGCCCGTGGATCCAGAAGTGAACAGTACGTATGCGAGCGTTCCGGAACGTCGCGTCGTCAGAGGCGTCTTGCTCGAAAGCGGGGCGTCGCTGTCGAGCCAGGCGCGCGTGCGCGGCAGGCGCGCACGCAATGCGCGATCAGCCACGAGCAGGCGCGGCCGCGCATCGGCCACCATGGATGCGAGGCGCATGTTCGTCTGCTTCGGGTCCAGCGGCAGATAGGCCGCGCCGCTGGCCACGATCGCAAGCATCCAAGTCAGCGTTTGCGCAGTACTTTCCGCGGCCAGCGCCACGATGTCGTTCGCGTCCACCGACGCGCGATCCAGTGCCGCGACGCAGCCGGCAACCGAGGCGGCGAGAGCTGCGTACGTGATCGTGTTGCCATTCGCGCGAATCGCCGGCGTGGCGGGTTCGCGGTAGGCGCGCGCCACGAACGCTGCGAGCAATGCATTGTCTGCGCTGGGGCATGGAGCGATTCGCAACGCGTTCATCGTCGACTCCAGCTCGCCGCGCGGTTGCCGCCGAAGCCTTCCGCGAGCGCAAGCAACGGCTCGACGGCACGCAGGTAGGCGCTCCAAAACGCGGCGCGTGCGGGTTTGCCATCGCGTTGTCGCTGGGCCACGACATCGTCGACGAAATCGCTCCAGTTGTCGGCACCGAGCTGGTCGAACGCCACCGAAATCGTGAAGTCGAGGCTGCGTGCGGTATGCCACCAACCACATGGCAGGAACAGCGTTTCGCCGGGGTGCACTACCACCGTTTGCGCGTGCGCGCGGCGGAACAGCGGATAGCGCGCGAAATCCGGACGCTGATGATTGCGGATCAGCGATTGCCACGGCAGCTCCGGATTCACGTACAGCAACGCCTCCTGTCCCGGCGCGTACAGCGTGAACTCCTTGTTGCCGTGCAGTTGCGTGATCCACGCATGCAGATGCAGGACGTCGTAATGCAGGTAGGGGAACCGACCGCCCGCGCCGCCGAAAAAGATTTCCAGGTTGTTGACGCCCTCGAACAGCGCCTGTGGAAGCAGCGCGCTGCTCTGGCGATCCGGCACACTCAATGCCGGGCGCGGCGCGACCTGCGCCAGCAGTTCGGGGAATTCCCCGGCGATTTCGAACTTGCACGGATACGGCCCGGGTTTGGCGGGTGTAGCGTCCTGCAATAGCTCGATCAGGTCGCCGAGACGACAGGCTTGTCCGAATAGCTGGACGCCGCGATCGCCGTAGCACCGGCGAAAATATTCCGGCGTACCGCGGCCGTAGATCGGCCATGCCGCCGCCGCGCCGGTGAGAACGACCGGGCGCCGCGGCAACAGATATTGGCCGCGGAATTCGGTCGGGGCGAGCCGCGTACGCCGTTCGACCTGCGAGGCTTCGACCGGCATCGCCACGCCGGAGTAATCGGCCATTGCAATGTGTGCCGGGCTCATGGAAGTTCCTGCGCCATCGACAACGTCTGCGGCAGCGCCCGCAGGATACGGTGCGCGCCCCAGTCGCCGCGGCGATGCGCGCCGAACCATTCGGCTGCGCTCAGCAGCGGGCCGAGCAAGCGCAGGTAAGCGCCCAACGCGCGCGCGCGCATGCGCCGGCCATTGCGTTTTTGCTCGCAGACCACGTCCGCGCTGAATTCACGCCAATTGCTGGCTTCGATCTGGTCGAACGCCGCCGTGATGCTCATGCTCAGGCAACGCGCGGTGTGCCAGGTATGGCATGGAATGAACAACGTATCCCCGGCGCGCAGCACGACGCGCTGCGTTCGCGCCTTTTCCAGCAACGGGTAGCGCGTTGCATCGTAGGGATATTGCACCGTTGACAGCCAGGGCAATTGCGGATTCACGTACAGCAGATGTTCCTGCCCCGGCTGGTACAGCGTGAATTCCTTCTCGCCATGAACCTGAGCGATCCACGCATGCAGATGCAGCATGTCGCAATGCAAGCATGGAAATTCCGCGCCCGGTCCGCCGAAAAACATCTCCAAATGATTGACGATCTCGAATACAGCGGACGGCAACAATGGACTGCTGTGGCGGCTCGGCAGACTGCAAGCGAAGCGCGGCGACAGATACGGCAGCAGTTCGGCAGAGGCGGCAAGCGTACACGGGTATGGTCCTGGCTCGTGCGCCGAGGAAGCGAGCTGTTCGCCGATGACGGGGCCCAGGCGGCGCCAGCGACCGCGCACCTTGACCGGCATGTGCCCAAACTCGCTGCGGAAGAACTCGGGCGTGAAGGCAGCCAACCCCGGCCAGTCGCGCAAAGCGTTGGTGAGAACGACCGGACGCCGCGGCCGCAGGTAACGTTCGCAAAATTCGCCAACCTCCAGATCGTCCCGGCGTTCGATCCATGGAGAATTGATATCGGGTTCGATGGGATCGGCAAGCATTATCCGCTCCTAGCGTGCGCCACGTCCGAACAACACGATTTCGACCGTTTGCAGAAATATCCGCAGGTCGAACCAGAGGCTGTGATTTTTCACATAGAACAAATCAAAGGTGAGCTTCTCGGCGGCATCCTCGACGCTGGCGCCGTAGCGGTAGCGCAATTGCGCCCAACCGCTCAAGCCCGGCTTTACACAATGCCGCAATGTATAATATGGGATGCTTTTTGCCAGCTCTGTCACGAACTGCGGCCGTTCGGGACGCGGGCCGATGAAACTCATCGTGCCGTTCAACACATTCCACAGCTGTGGCAACTCGTCCAGGCGCAACCGACGGATGATCCGGCCGATGCGGGTCACGCGCTCGTCATTGGTACTGGCCCAGCGCGCGACACCACCAGCTTCGGCATCGGTACGCATGCTGCGAAACTTGTATAGACGGAAAATTCGCCCATGTTCGCCGACGCGCTCCTGCGCGTACAGGATCGGCTGGCCCGTTCCGGACCCGAGACGGATGGCGGCTGCGACGAACAACATCAACGGCCATGTGCCTGCGAGAATCAATACCGCGCTGAGGATGTCGAACAGGCGTTTGCAAGCGCGGCGCAACGGCGACACGCGAAAGCCTTGCGAAAAAACCAGCCACGATGGCGGCGTGTCGAGTCTGACCTTGCCCGTCTCGCGCTCGAGGAAGCGCACGAGATCGGTAACCTCGATGCCATGCTGTTTGCATTCCAACAAGGCACCCATCGGCAAGGTGCCGCGACCGTCGTCCGGCACGACGACGATTTCGTCGATATGCCGATGCGTCGCCCATGCGTGCAGGTTCGCATTCACATAAAGCAACTGGCTATGGTGAATTCGCGTCGCTTCACCAGAAACGGGTACATAGCCCACGATCTGGAATGTCTGCCGGCCGGATCGCTCGCCCATGCGCTGCGCGAGATAGGCCGCCTGATGTCCCGCTCCCAGCACCAGGATGCGGCGCTTGCAAACCTGCGTATCCATTACTTTGGCAATCAGCAGGTGCCAGGCAGCGACCAATACAAACCCGGCTACCAGCGCCAGAGCCATGACGCCACGACCGATGTAAGTCTGCGGCAAAGCGTAGTAGAGAATCGTCAGCAGCAAACTGCCGAGTGCGAACCCGACCATTTGACGGATCAGCAGGCCGCGTACTTCTCGCGCCTGCGTCCGATACAGGCCAAGAGCAAACAGACACAGCACGATGGCGGCGGCAAAGATTCCGGCGCGCCACGATAACCACTCGACCGCTGCTGTGTAGGATGCTGCGTCGATGAAGTAGCGCACGCGCGCGGCAATTGCGATGGCGAGCACGAGCAGCAACGCATCGATGCACCCGATGAATGCTACCCAGTGCCTGGTTTGCTGACGCAACAGACGCAATATCGTGGTGCCATTGCTGCGCGCATCGGCGACGATGCCGAGCCCAGGCACATGCTGTCCAGACGCTGGCGGCGCAGGTGCGAGCAATAGTGCGCGAGCGCGAGGGGCCGCGCGTTGCGCCAGCCTTCTTTGAATGGCATTGAAATGCCGTTGTTGCATTGGTCGTCCCTGCGGCGAGCGGATGCGCTAGCCATGTCATGGATACCCTTCGCGCCGGCAGAATTCTGTGCGCGAACGTACCGAGCGGCCGCGCGGGGCAACGCAAGGTTCAGTCCCGCCTCAGGTGCGCCTCACGGGCGACACTGCGCGATCCCTTGCGCACAGACAGCCGTTCGCGTGGAAACGGTCTTGTTATGGACGGACTCCAGATGCGCCCCGCGCAGGGCCGGGTCCACCCAAACCGTGCACGGCAAGCGCGCCACGGTAGCGGAATCCGCACGTCGCTCGCCGTGAAAATCGTTGTCGCTCAACAGCGCCGACGCGCCGGCGCAGCCGTCTGCGGCGCATCCCAGATCGATCAGACAATCGCCTTCACCCTCGATCCGGTTGCGGCGCACATCCGCATGGGCGCGCGCCGACAGGTGCAGGGAAAGGCTGTTGCCCTTGGCACGACAGCGATCGGCGGGGTCGAGGCCGTTGGCCGCCAACGCTGAGCAGCTGCCGACGATGGTCGAGTCCGCGACCGTGACCGATCCGGTTGTCTTGAGCTGATTGCCGGCATTGGCCTCGGCGTGCACGTCGCGAAAGACGATGTGCGCGTTCGCATTCGCATGCAAAAGATCGATGCCATCTTGCGTGTTGTGGTTGACATCGACACGCTCGAATAGCCAGTCGCCACCGGTTTCTCCGGTGCCCAGGCCGTCGCCATAGCCGCCGCTGTTCTGGCCCCAGCAGCCGAAGTGTTGTGCGCCCGGATATTTTTCGGCGCAGCCGTTCCAGGCGATTTCGACATC
>JAICYA010000476.1 GCA_025934455.1 Rudaea sp. | reverse complement strand
GTGGCGCACGAGCTCGACCCGACGAAGACGCCGCAACAGGTGCTGGCCGAGCTGGCCGCCGACCACCCGCCGCGCGACAAGCTGCTCGACACCTTCCGCGGCAGTTTCGGCCAGCTGGTCGCGTTCATCCGCGCGAAGCACATCATCACGATCCCCTCCGACGTGCGGCCGATCGTGGAGGAGACGCCGCCGTTCATGCGCGCGACCACGTTCGCTTCGATGGACACGCCCGGACCCTACGAAACGAAAGCCACCACCGCGTACTTCAACGTCACGCTGCCGGAGAAGGACTGGACCAGGCAGCACATCAACGGGTTCATGGCGCAGTTCAGCTATCCGGTGATCACCAGCGTCGCGACGCACGAGGCGTATCCCGGCCATTACGTGCAGTTCCTGTGGATGCACAAGGTGCACGACCGCGTGCGCAAGCTGCTCGGCTCCGCGACCAACGCCGAAGGCTGGGCGCACTACTGCGAGCAGATGATGCTGGACGAGGGGCTCGCGCAATACGAATTTCCGAACGACCGTCGCCAGCAACTGCTGTTGAAGCTTGGCCAGTTGCAGGACGCGCTCTTGCGCAACGCGCGCTTCATCGTAGGAATCAAGCTGCACACCGGGCAGATGACGCTGGACCAGGCGAAGGATTTCTTCGTGAAGGAAGGCTACCAGTCGCCCGCAGTGGGCGAGGTGGAGACCAAGCGGGGCACTTCCGATCCTACGTACCTGTACTACACGCTCGGCAAGCTCGAGATCCTGAAGCTGCGCGCCGACATGGAGAAAAAGGAAGGCGCGGCCTTCAACCTCGAGCAATTCCATGACGACTTCATGCAACACGGATTCGCGCCGATCGCGGTCGTCCGACGCGAGATGCTGCACGACGACACGCCGGTGCTTTGAGCCCCCCGGCCGCGATTCCGGGTAGCGTGACCCGCGCCGCAGGCGGAGCGTAGACCGCGCCACACGATGTGGCGAATAGCGCGGCAAGTCATTTGGATGTTCTGTACGCCTCGCGCAGCAACTCGTGGAAATGGTGTACACCGTTCTCGCGCTTGGAGTTCAGGCGCCCGGCGTGATACGAGCCCGACGCGAGGCCACGCTGCACGATCTCGCACATGTCGATGTCCTGGCGCTGCACCAGGTCGCTGAAGGCGTGGTCGCTGGCGTGGCGTGACTCGACCTCGCCGGCATCGGGCGGATAGAAGTAATCGAACGTGACCCGGCATCTTCCCGGCGCCAGCGGAATCACCCGATTGGCCTGCATCCGGTCGGGCAGGACGTTGAGCAAGGTGTTCGGCCACACGAACCAGTACAGCGCCTCGCCGTCGCCGTACAGCGCCGCGTCGCTCGCGAGCGGACTGTGCTGCACCGAATGCCAGCGCCCGCATTCCACCACGTAGTCGCGGTAATCCAGCATCCGGTTCAGTTCCGGATGGATGTGCGGCACGTGGTAACCCTCGAGGTAGTTGTCGATGTAGTTCTTCCAGTCGCAAGCGATGTCGTAGTCGTAATGGCGATGGAAGGCGTAGCCGTCCAGTGGCCGGCCGCCGAGCCGGGCGTCGACGCCCGCGATGGTCTCCGCAAGAGGCGCAACGGGATCGAGCGCCGCGAACACCAGTCCGCGCCATTCGGCTACATGC
>JAICYA010000170.1 GCA_025934455.1 Rudaea sp. | reverse complement strand
GCAGGCAAATCCCGAGCTCGTGCAGACACCATTTTACCGGAATCGGGTTCGGTTCGGTGCCGAGCAAGGCGTAAAGTTCGGTGAGTTTCGTGTCCAGTCCGCACGTGCGCCCGGTGTTTTTGGCCAGGGCGGCATCGCACAAAGAGCGCATGGCGGCTGGCGCGACGTTGGCCGCGACCGAGATCACGCCATCCGCGCCGTCCAGCATGGCCTGCGCGCAGGTGTTGTCGTCGCCGCTCAATACGGCGAAATCCGGGCGCTTGAGCGCGACGATGGCGGCAATGCGCGCGGCGTCGTTACGCGCTTCCTTGATGCCGGCGATGCGCGCGTGTGCCGCCAGGCGCGCGGCGGTTTCCGGCAACATGTCGCAACCGGTGCGCGAAGGCACGTTGTACAACACGATCGGCAGACCGGCCTCGTCGGCAACGGCGGAAAAATGCCGATACAAGCCTTCCTGTGTCGGCCGCACATAGTATGGAGTCACGATCAGGGCAGCGTCCGCGCCGATCGCTTGCGCGCGACGCGTCGCGGTTATGGTCTTGCGCGTGTTCGCGGTACCGGTTCCGGCCAGCACCGGCACGCGCCCGCCCACGCGTTCGAGCGCGAATGCGAGTACACGCTCGAATTCGGCTTCGCTCAGCGCATGCGCTTCGCCGGTGGAGCCGGCCACTACCAACGCCTGCGTGCCACCCGCGAGCTGGTAGTCGATCAGCGCGCCGAACGCGGCCAGATCGAGCCCGTCGCCACGGAACGGCGTGGCCAGCGCACAGATGCTGCCGGTGAGTTTCTGCAAGACAAGCCTCGAATATCGCGTGGGCGGAGAATGTTACTTGCCACCCGTGGGGGCGACAAGTATTCTCGTCCTCGACGCCGGCTTTCACCACGACATGCGCAAGATCCCGGAAGTAGCTGCACCCATCGATTCCGCCCCGCGTCCGGCCGCGAACGAAAACTATCTGCTGATCAACGCGTTCGCTCCCGCCGCGCGACCACCGCTCGTCGCGATCGCCAAGCGCGTCGCCGATGCCGGCTGCAACATCGCCGAAACGCGCGTCGCCGCGGTCGGCAACGAAATCGGCGTGCTCGCGCTCGCACAAGGATCGTGGGACGCCATCGCCAAGCTCGAAACTGCCTTGGCGCGGCTCGAGCGCGACGAAGGCCTGCGCCTGACCCATTTCCGCACCGGGCCGAAGCCGGCGCAGACCAACCTGCTGCCGTACGTGATCGAAGTGGTGGCCGCGGACAAGCCCGGCATCCTTTTCCAACTTGCCGAGTTTTTCCAGGAACATGGCATCAGCGTCGAACAGTTGCAGTCGATGCGCTACCGCGCGATGCAGACCGGCGCCGACATGTTCTCGGCACAGATCACGATCGGCATTCCGGCAAACACCCACATCGCCGCGCTGCGCGACGATTTCCTCGAATTCTGCGACGGCCAGAACCTCGATGCGATCATGGATCCAGTGAAATTCTGATGGTTGCGATCGGCAAGACGGTTCCCGATTTGCGCGGCGCGAGCACCGCCGGCGAAATTCGCCTGCGCGATCTGCGCGGCCACCCCGTCGTCGTGTATTTCTACCCAAAGGACAACACCACGGGCTGCACGCGCGAAGCGCAGGATTTTCGCGACCTCGCCAAGGCCTTTGCCAAACACAAGGCAGTCGTCCTTGGGGTATCGCGCGATTCGCTGGCTTCGCACGAGAAATTCGGCGACAAGCAGAAGCTGGGCTTCGCCCTGGTTTCCGATCCCGACGAGAAATGGTGCAAGGCGTTCGACGTGATCCACGAAAAAACCTTGTACGGGCGCAAATTCCTCGGCGTGGTGCGCAGCACGTTCCTGATCGGAGCGGACGGAAAATTGTTGCACGAATGGCGCGGCGTGAAAGTTCCCGGCCACGCCGCCACCGTCCTCGAAGCGATCGCCGTCGAATGTGCTTGAGCAGCGGTCGCCTCCACCGACTCCACGCACCGCGCGTGCCACTTCCCATCGCACAATCCACAGGGTGATCGCCGCATGACCAAAGGCAAGCGTATCTACGTCCTCGACACCAACGTGCTGATGCACGATCCGACCGCCCTGTTCCGCTTTGAGGAACACGACGTGTTCCTGCCGATGACGGTGCTCGAGGAACTCGACGCGGCGAAGAAGGGCACATCCGAAGTCTCGCGCAACGCGCGCCAGGTCAGCCGCTTCATCAACGAGCTGATCGAACGCAACCGCAAGCAGCCGATCGACCAGGGCCTGGAACTTAAGCTGCCGCAGGGCCTGCAACTCGACCGCAAGGCGCAGGTTGGACGCCTGTATTTCCAGACCCGCGACTTCGAATCCAGGGACGCGAACGGCAAGCGCAAGAACTTGCCGGACAACCTGATCCTGGCTTCGATCGTCGCGCTGCACGAACACAAGCCGGATACGCCAGTGGTACTGGTGTCCAAGGACATCAACCTGCGCATCAAGGCGTCGATCTACGGCGTGCCCGCCGAAGATTACGAAAACGACCGCGCGCTGGACGATTTCAGCCTGCTCTTCGCCGGCCATGCCGAACTGCCGAAGGATTTCTGGGACCGCCATGCGGAGTTGCGCTCCTGGTCCGAGCGCGGGCACACGCTCTACGAGGTCAAGCGGCGCAAGGACGAGGATTGGTATCCGCACCAGTTCCTGTACCTGCCTGGCGAGAACGAAGTCGAATTGCGCGTGCTCAGCGTCGATGCCGGCAAGGCGCGCCTGCAAATCGTCGACGATTACCGCAACGGTGCGCACACTGTCTGGGGTGTCGCCGCACGCAACCGCGAACAGAACTTCGCGCTCAACGCGCTGATGGATCCGGAAATCGACTTCGTCACCCTGCTCGGCACCGCCGGTACCGGCAAGACCCTGCTCGCACTCGCCGCGGGCCTGGCGCAGACCATGGACCAGCAGCGTTATCGCGAGATCATCATGACCCGTGCGACGGTTTCCGTCGGCGAAGACATCGGCTTCCTGCCCGGCACGGAGGAGGAAAAGATGACGCCATGGATGGGCGCGCTGACCGACAACCTCGAAGTGCTGGCCACGCCGCAGGAAGGCGGCGGCTGGGGTCGCCAGGCGACGAACGACCTGCTCGCTTCGCGCATCAAGATCCGCTCGCTCAATTTCATGCGCGGTCGCACCTTCCTCAACCGCTACGTGATCATCGACGAAGCGCAGAACCTGACGCCCAAGCAGATGAAGACGTTGCTTACGCGCGCCGGACCGGGCAGCAAGATGGTATGCCTGGGCAATGTCGAGCAGATCGACACGCCCTACCTGACCGAAACGACGTCGGGCCTGACCTACGCCGTCGACCGCTTCAAGGACTGGCCGCATTCGGCGCACGTGACGCTGCGTCGCGGCGAACGCTCGCGCCTGGCGGATTACGCTTCGGAGATGCTCTGACAATAGCTCCGCGGCAATCGTCTTCGGCTACGGAGCAGTACTGCCGCAACCCCCAACGCCTTGCTGCGCAAGGCGTTCGCCCCCTTGACTCAAGGGGGCCTCGGAGAACCGATCAGAACAGCGTCGTCCAGAGCAACTGATACTCGATCTGCCCGCCGCTGTTCGGCGTGCGCAGGCTGTTGCTGGTCGGCAGGCCGAGCACGAATTCCGACGGCGCATACGAAGCCGCGACGCGCAGGCCTGAAGCAGCGCCGAATGCGCGGGCAAAGCCGAATTCGACGTTGTGCGATGCCAGGTACGGATCCAGCGCCGTCTGCAGCAATGGCGAAGTCGGCAGTGGCTGCTGGCGGGTCGTGTAATGCAGCGACCACACGCCATTGCCCGGATCGCGCCAACTGAAGCCTGCCGAATACACGTCCAGGTTCTGCCAGGCGAACGCCGGCGATATCGAACTGCCGAGCAAGACCAGGAAACGGTTCGGCAGCGCAGCGCTGGTGAACGGAGCGATGTTGCTGTACATCACGCGCTCGGCGCCGATGTCGGCCTTCAGATCCTGGGTGAGATCGAATCCCAGACCCGCGTTCGCGTTTGCCGGGATATCGAAACTGCCTGGCTCCGAATACACGCCGCGGTAGTTGTTGAACGCATCCATGTTTACGCGCGACTGCACGCCGAGCTGCCACGTCACGCGCTCGCTCAGGCGGCTCTCGAAATCCAGGCGCAAGCCAGTGCCGTAGGAGCCCGCGTACTTGTCCACCATCGCCGGCGCCAGGGCCGGAGCGGCATCCGCCTGCAGCGGCACGTTGTCGATGCCGAGGCCGAGGCCGGCAAATCGCTGGTAGGCGAAAATCGCCGACACGCTCACCGATGAGGCATCGCCCCAGCGCTGCGCGTAAGAGGGTGCCAGCAGATAACGCTGCAGGCCCGGCGTGTAATCGCGCAGCAGGCTCGGCTGCTCGGCCGGCATGAATGGCGTTTCAGCCGCCTTGGTCTTGAGGAAGATGACCGACAGCGGCGAGGCATTCACGCCGTTGTCGAACAAATGCGGTGCGGAGGGTGCGAGGCGGCCGATGCCGCGATCGAACAGGCTCGGTGCCTGCGGTACCGCGCCGGCGTTGTCGGCCCAGTCGAAGCCGCGGGTCAAATCCGCGAGCGCATAGTCGCGCCACGCGTCGAGTATACTTGCGGACTGCGCGTAGGCAGACAGCGCCGAGACATTCGCATGCGGGCGTTCGGCCGCTGCGGCAAAAGAAAGCGGGAGCGTCAGGACAAGCCCGAGCGCTCCCGCAAGATTTTTTGCCTTCGCTGTTGACCGACGCATAGCCCTGGATGCGTTAGGAGGTGGTTGTCTCCAAGGCCAGTTTGGCAAAAATGCAACAGCCCGTCAAGCTTTTGCAACCAGTTGAATCCCTGTTTTTTGGACTTTTTTCGCTGTTTCACGCCATTTTGTTGCGAAAATGATACGTCAGATGCCGAAATCCCCCAGAACTCCGGCTGCACTGACCATCGCGGGGTCGGATTCCAGCGGGGGTGCCGGCATCGCGGTCGACCTGAAAACCTTCGCCGCCTTCGGCGTGCACGGCCTTGCCGCCATCACCGCCGTGACCGCGCAGACCTCGCAACGGGTGCAGGCGATTCATCGCGTTCCGGCCGCGCACGTCGAGGCGCAAATCCGCGCCGCGTTCGCGGATTTCCGCGTCGGCGAGGTCAAGATCGGCATGCTCGCCTCCGCACCGATCGCGCGCGCGAACGTGCGCGCGCTGCGCGAGGCAGCGCCACGCCCT
>JAICYA010000217.1 GCA_025934455.1 Rudaea sp. | reverse complement strand
CTGCACTGCGGCCTGTGCGCCGAGCGCTGCCCGACCGGCGCCTGGGACATGCGCAAGTTTCTTCTCGAGATGACGCACGCGGGTCCGGGCTGCCACAGGCATGCGAAGCGGGAAGCCGCATGAGCGAATCGAACAAGATCGGCCTGGAAGCCACCAACGACTTCGTCGTCAAGTTCGCCAACGTCAACGGCTCGGGCTCGGCGTCGGCGAACGAGTTGTTCGCCAAGTCCATCCTGCGCATGGGCGTGCCGGTCAGCCCGCGCAACATCTTCCCGTCCAACATCCAGGGCCTGCCGACCTGGTACGAGGTGCGCGTGACCGAGCAGGGCTGGCTCGGCCGGCGCGGCGGCATCGATCTGATGGTGGCGATGAATCCGCAGACCTGGGATGCGGACGTAGCCGAAATCGCGCCGGGCGGATACCTGTTTTACGACAACACACGGCCGCTGCCGGCGTCGAAATTCCGCGCCGACATCAATGTCATCGGCATGCCGCTCACTGCGATCTGCAACCGCACCTATGCGGATGCGCGCCAGCGCCAGTTGTTCAAGAACATCATGTATATCGGCGCGCTGTCGGCGTTGCTCGGCATCGATCCTGCCGAAATCGAAAAACTCTTTGGCGAACAGTACAAGGGCAAGGAAAAGCTGCTCGATTCCAACGTCAAGGCGTTGCACCTGGGCCGCGACTATGCGAAGGAGCACCTCGCGCCGATCGGGCTGAAGGTGAGACGCGCGAATGCGGTCGGTGAGCGGATTTTCGTCGACGGCAATTCCGCGGCGGCGCTGGGCTGCGTCTACGGCGGCGCGACGGTGTGTGCGTGGTATCCGATCACGCCGTCGTCGTCGCTGGCGGAAGCGTTCCAGAAATACTGCATGAAGTTCCGCGTGGATCCGGAAACGCAGCAGAACAAGTTCGCCATCGTGCAGGCCGAGGACGAGATTGCGTCCATCGGCATGGTCGTCGGCGCCGGCTGGAACGGTGCACGCGCGTTCACCACGACTTCGGGGCCGGGCATCTCGCTGATGAACGAGTTCATTGGCCTGGCGTATTTCGCCGAGATTCCGGTGACCATCATCGACGTGCAGCGCGGCGGGCCGTCGACCGGCATGCCCACGCGCACGCAGCAGTCCGACGTGCTCGCCTGCGCCTATGCCTCGCATGGCGATACCAAGCATGTGCTGCTGTTCCCGGAAGATCCGCACGAGTGCTTCGCGTTTTCCGCGCAGGCGCTGGATCTGGCCGATCGCCTGCAGACGCCGATCTTCGTGCTGACCGATCTCGACATCGGCATGAACCAGCGCCTGTGCGCGCCGTTCGATTGGGACGACGCGCGCGAGTACGACCGCGGCAAGGTGATGACGGCCGAAGAACTCGAAGCTGGCAAGTATTTCGGGCGCTACAAGGACGTGGACGGCGACGGCATTCCGTGGCGCACGTATCCGGCGACGCACCCCAAGCGCGGCAGCTTCTTCACGCGCGGCACGAGCAAGAATCCCGAAGCGCGTTATTCGGAGCGCGGCGACGACTACATCTACAACATGCAGCGCCTGCTGAAGAAGTTCGACACGGCGAAATCGCTGGTGCCGCAACCCATCCTGCATGCGGCGAAGCAGAAGACGCGTTTCGGCGCGATCTACTACGGCTCGACCAGTCCGGCGATGGACGAGGCCCTGGCCAAGTTCGAAGCGGACGGCGTGCACGTGGACGCATTGCGCGTGCGTGCGTTCCCGTTTCCGGATTCGGTCGCGGAATTCATCGCCGCGCACGACACGGTCTTCGTGGTCGAGCAGAACCGCGACGCGCAGTTGCACGGTTTGATCGTCAACGAATTCGGCATCGACCCGGCGCGGCTGATGCCGGTGCTGCATTACGACGGCACGCCCATCACGGCGCGGTTTATCGCCCGCAGCATCGGCGAACACATGCAGGCGGCCAAAGTCGTTTCCATCGAATCGAAAGCGGCACACTCATGACCTATATCGTCAAACCCAAGCTGCACCATCCGACCCTGGCCTGCAACGCGGCGGGATTCACGCGCCGCGACTACGAAGGCGCGGTGTCCACCCTCTGCGCCGGCTGCGGCCACGATTCGATTTCCGCGGCCATCATCCAGGCCTGCTGGGAACTGGACATCCAGCCACATCGCGTGGCCAAGCTGTCCGGCATCGGTTGCAGCAGCAAGACGCCGACGTATTTCCTTGGCCAGTCGCACGGCTTCAACACCGTGCACGGACGCATGCCTTCGGTGCTGACCGGCGCGAACCTGGCGAACAAGGATCTGCTGTATTTGGGCGTTTCCGGCGACGGCGATTCGGCGTCCATCGGCATCGGTCAGTTCGTGCACGCGATCCGGCGCGGCGTGAACATGGTCTACATCGTCGAAAATAACGGCGTGTACGGCCTGACCAAGGGTCAATTCTCCGCGACTGCCGACTTGGGTTCCAAGTCGAAGAAGGGCGTCACCAATACCGACTCACCGCTGGACATGGTCGGCCTCGCGTTGCAGCTTGGCGCGAGTTTCGTCGCGCGTGGATTCTCCGGCGACAAACCGCAGCTCGTGCCGCTGATCAAGGCGGCGATCAAGCATCGCGGCGCGGCGTTCATCGACGTGATCAGTCCGTGCGTGGCGTTCAACAACCATCCGGGCAGCACCAAGAGCTACGACTACGTGCGCGAACACAACGAGGCCGCGAACCGGCTCGATTTCATCGATGGCCGCGAGGAAATCTCGATCGATTACGCGGAAGGCGAACTGATCGACGTGACCCAGCACGACGGCAACGTGATCCGCCTGCGCAAGCTGGCGGCGAGCTACAGCCCGCACGATCGCGTCGCGGCGATGAACTACCTGCACGAGCGCAGCGCGAAAGGCGAAGTCGTGACCGGCCTGCTCTACGTCGACGAGGACGCGCACGACCTGCATGGGCACCTGAACACCGCAGCGAGTCCGTTCAATCGCCTCGCGGCGAAGGATTTGAGCCCGGGCTCGGCGATGCTTGCCAAAATCAACGCATCGTTGCGCTGATCAATGCCGAAAGTTTACGACCGCGCCTATTTCGACAAATGGTATCGCCACCCGCGCCACGCGGTGGCGTCGCGACGGGAACTGGAGCGCAAGGTCGCGCTCGCGGTGGCGACGGCCGAATACTATCTCGGGCGGCGCGTCGTCAACGTGCTCGACGTGGCCTGCGGTGAAGGCGTGTGGCGAGCACCGCTGAAGCGCCTGCGGCCATCCGTCGAATATCTCGGTCTCGACAGCAGCGAATACGCGATTGCACGCTACGGACGCTCGCGTAATCTGCGTCTGGCGCGGTTCGGCGATCTCGAGCACCTGCGTTTCGAGCGGCGCTTCGACCTCATCGTGTGTTCCGACGCGCTGCATTACGTGCGCACGCCGGAACTACGCCGCGGATTGCGCGGCCTCGTCGAGATGCTCGATGGCGTGGCGTTTCTGGAATTGTTCGCGAGCGAGGACCATCCCGATGGCGACCGCGACGGTTTCATCGCGCGTTCGGCACGCTGGTATCTGCGTGAGTTTCGCGCCGCCGGACTGGTTGCCTGCGGCACGCATTGCTATCTCGGACCGTTCCTGATGGGCCGCACGGCGGCGCTGGAGATTGGCGCCGCCGGCTGATTCTTACGCCTTGCGCGCGTCGCGTTTGCCTTGCCAGAACCGCGGCTTCTTGTTGGCCGCATTGTGCGGCTTGTTCTGCGGTTGGGAATGCGGACGACGCGCGTGGTTGGAATTGCGCGGCTTGCCAGGGCGGCCGGGGGCCGGTCCGGGCGATTCCAGATTGAGCGGGCGCGACGGCTCGAATCCAGCGACGTTGGCGATGGCGATGTCCTGCTTGAGCAGGCGGCGGATGTCGCGCAGCAGGCGCGCTTCCTCCTGCGCAACCAGCGACACGGCCAGGCCTTCCGCGCCGGCGCGGCCGGTGCGACCGATGCGGTGGATGTAATCCTCGGCAACCATCGGCAGGTCGTAATTGATCACGATCGGCAACTGGTCGATGTCGAGACCGCGCGCGGCGATGTCGGTGGCGACGAGCACGGTGATCTTGCCGCTCTTGAATTCCTTCAGCGCCTTGGTGCGCGCGTTCTGGCTCTTGTTGCCGTGGATGGCCGCAGTGCGCAGGCCGGATTGATCCAGGAATTTGCACAGCTTGTCGGCGCCATGCTTGGTGCGGCCGAACACCAAAGTCTGACGGCGGCTGTCTTCGCTGAGCAGATGCAACAGCAGGTCGCGCTTGCGTGTGGCATCGACCGGATGCACGCGATGCGTGATCGTG
>JAICYA010000358.1 GCA_025934455.1 Rudaea sp. | reverse complement strand
CCTTCGTTGCCTAGCGCGCTGCGCTATAGTTCGCGCATGGCCGATTCGCCGGCATCGTTCGAACGCATCGCGGAATTGGACCGCCGCCTCGTCGCGGCGGTGAAAGGCATCAAGGTGCTCGCCGCGCTGAGCTGGCCGGCCAGCGCGCAGGAAGCGTTTCTCGCCGGCTGGCATGCGAAAAATCCACAATTGCCCAAGGTGGATTATGCGAAATCCGATTCCTCGCGCACGCGCGAGGAACTCGAGGCGATCTTCCTCGCTGCGGACTCCGAACATCCGCTTGGCGACTACCTGCGTCGCAGCGCGCAATCCTGGCGCACCGCCACCGAGCTGCTCGACGCGGCCGGCACGAGCGCCGTCACCGAACATTCGATCCATCTGTTCGGGCGTCCGAACGACCGCCTGCCCGGCGGCACGGTCAGCACACTCGACGCCGCGCGGCATTTCATCGAGCTGGCCGACGAACTCGGCGGCGAGCTTGCCGCGCACGAGGCCGATTACTGCATTCCGGCCGACCTGCTGCAACACGAATTGCAGCAGCGCCTGGATGCGTTCTTCGGCAGCGGCGTGGTGCGCGTGGAGACCGATCCGAACCTGATCGCAAAGGCCGCCGCCGGCGCCACGCGCATCCGCCTGCGCTCGGCGACGTGCTTTTCCGAGTACGACAAGAACCAGTTGCTCGAGCACGAGGCGTTCGTGCATTCGCTGACCGCGCTCAACGGCCGCGCCCAGCCGAACCTCGGCTCGCTGGCCACGAACTCGCCGCGCATCACCGCGACGCAGGAAGGCCTGGCCACGTTCGCCGAGCTCATGTCCGGGTCCATCGACATCGGCCGCATGAAACGCATTTCGCTGCGCATCCTCGCGATCGACAAGGCGCTGGCCGGCGCGGATTTCATCGACGTGTTCAAGTTCTTCCTCGCTTCCGGCCAGACCGAGGCCGACAGTTTCGCCTCGGCCGCGCGCGTGTTCCGCGGCGCGCCGCTGACCGGCGGCTGTGCGTTCACCAAGGACGCGGTGTACCTGCACGGCTTGCTGTCCGTGCACACGTTCTTCCGCTGGGCGCTGAAGAACAAGAAGCTGCAATGGTGCCGCAACCTGTTCGCCGGCAAGATGGCGCTGCACGACGTGATCGCGCTGGCGCCGTGGTTCGAGTCCGGCTACATCGCGCCGCCCCGGTACCTGCCGCCGTGGATGCAGCGCACGAACGGCCTGGCCGGCGCGCTCGCGTTTTCGCTGTTCGCGAATCGGATCCGGCTGGACAAGGTGGAAGCGGAAGATCTCGTGCTCGGCGTCTGATCAGGAGGAACGAACATGCACGCACACAGGCTTTTTGCAGCGCTGTTGCTCACGCTCGGCAGCGCCGCTGCGCCGGCGGCGGAAACGGACGCGCAACGCGTCGACGCCGTGCTGCCGCAGGTCGTCGCCTGGCGTCGCGACATCCACCAGCACCCGGAATTGTCCAACCGTGAAGTGCGCACCTCCAAGCTCGTCGCCGACGAATTGAACAAGCTCGGCTACACGGTACGCACGGGTCTCGCGCACACTGGCGTGACCGGCGTGCTGGTCGGCGGCAGGCCGGGGCCGAAGCTCGCGATCCGCGCCGACATGGACGCGCTGCCGGTGACCGAGCAGGTCGACCTGCCGTTCGCCTCGAAGGCGACGGGCGAATATCTCGGCAAGACGGTCGGCGTCATGCACGCCTGCGGGCACGATGCACATACCGCGATGCTGCTCGGCCTGGCCGAGGTTTTCGCCGGCATGAAGAAGGATTTACCCGGCCAGGTCATGCTGATCTTCCAGCCCGCCGAGGAAGGCGTACCCCAGGGCGAGACCGGCGGCGCTGCACAGATGGTCAAGGACGGCGTGTTCGCGGATTTCCATCCGGATGCGATCTTCGGCATGCACGTGGTCAGCACGCTGAATGTCGGCACGGTCGGCGTGCGCGCGGGCGGCGCGATGGCCAGTTCCGACACGTTCCGCATCGTTGTGCACGGCCGCCAGAGCCACGGCGCGATGCCGTGGAAGGGTATCGATCCGATCGTGACGGCGGCGGAAATCGTCACCGACGCGCAGACCATCGTCAGCCGCCAGCTCGACATCAGCGGCGACCCGGCGGTGGTCACGTTCGGTATCTTCAACGGCGGCTCGCGCTTCAACATCGTGCCCGATTCGGCGGAACTACAGGGCACCGTGCGCACGTTCGACGAGGGCATGCGTAAACAGGCGCTGGCATCGCTGCGCACCATCGCCGAGCACGTCGCCGCGGCCAATGGCGCGACCGTGGATGCGCAGATTCCGCTGTCCGCCGACAGCAGCAACCCGGTCAACAGCAACGACCCGGCATTGACCGCACGCGTGCGCACGAGCCTGGAAACCGCGCTTGGCAAGGATCACGTGATCGAATCGCCGCGTTGGACGGCGTCGGAGGACTTTCCGTACTTCGCCCTTGGCGCGCATGCACCCAGCGTATACTTTTTCGTGGGAGCCACTGCGCAGGGGCAGGATGCCGCGGCCGCGCCGAGCAACCATTCGCCGAAGTTCTTCCTCGACGAAGGCGCACTTGAGGTCGGCACCCGGGCCATGCTGCGGGCGGCGCTGGATTACCT
>JAICYA010000061.1 GCA_025934455.1 Rudaea sp. | reverse complement strand
CGGACCTGCTCATCCCGACCGGCGACGAATCCGCGCATCCGCCCGGCGTGCATGCGCAGGTGCTGGTCCGCGACGATCAGGCGGTGATCCCGAACCTCGGGCAGATCGAGGCGCTGGTGGCGCAGGCGATTCCGTAGCGAAGCTGCTGCTCCGTAGCGAAGCTGGTGCGTTTCAAAAATCCCCAAACATCGCCTGCAGCGCCGCCAAGGCCGCGACACCGGCAGTTTCCGTGCGCAGGATGCGCGGTCCCAGGCGCAAACCGTGGAACCCCGCTTGTGTGAGCAGGGCGACGTCGTTCGCGGTGAAGCCGCCTTCCGGGCCGACTGCCAGGATTGCGCCATTGTCCATTTGTGGAAATTGCCGCAGGCTGGCATCGCCTTCGGGCAGCAGCGCCAGGCGCGTTGCCGGCGCGTCGCCGAGTGTCGCCAGCCAGCGATCCATGGCCTGCGGCGCTTCGAGTACCGGCAGATGGGTGCGGCCGCATTGTTCGCAGGCGCTGGCAATGACGCCGCGCCAATGCGCCATGCGGCGTTCCGCGCGTTCGGTGTCGAGTTTCACTTCGGTGCGCTCGCTGACGATCGGCACGATGCGGGCGATGCCCAACTCGGTGGCCTTTTGCAGGACCCAGTCCATGCGCTCGCCGCGCGCGATCGCCTGCGCGAGCGTGAGCGGCAGCGGCGATTCGCGCTCGACGACGCGCTTCTGCCCGACTTCCGCGGTGACGGCGTGCTTGGCCAGCGAGGCGAGTGCGGCGTCGAATTCGTAGCCGTCGCCGTTGAACAGGATCAGCGGTGCGCCGCGTTCCAGGCGCAGCACGCGCGCGACATGTTCGCCGGCCTGGTCGGGCAGCAGCACTTCGCGGCCGGGACGCAAATCGTAATCGACGTGGATTCTCGGGATGCGCATTTCACTTCACTGCCTTTGCCATGCCTTCGATCGCCACGCCGACCATCACGTCGATTTCGTTCGGCGTGACGACATACGGCGGCATGAAGTAGATCACATCGCCGAGCGGGCGCAGCAGTACGCCGCGCGCAAGTCCATGCCGGTACACGCGCAGGCCGCGCCGTTCGGATGCCGCGAAAGGCGCGCGCTTTGACTTGTCGCGCACCAGTTCAACCGCCGCGATCATGCCGGTCTGGCGCACGTCGGCCACGTGCGGATGATCGGTGAGTGGCGCGAGGCATTCGGCCATGTGCCGGGCCAGCGCACGATTGCGTTCCAGCACGGGCTCGTCGCGGAAGATCGAAAGCGTCGCCAGTGCGGCGCGGCAGGCGAGCGGATTGCCGGTATAGCTGTGCGAATGCAGGAAAGCCTTGCCGCTGGAATATTCTGCCCAGAAAGCGTCATAGACATCGCTTGTCGTCAACACGACCGACAGCGGCATGAAGCCGCCGGTGAGTCCTTTGGACAAGCACAGGAAGTCAGGGGAAATCCCGGCTTGCTCACAGGCGAACAGCGTGCCGGTGCGGCCGAAGCCAACCGCGATCTCGTCGGCGATGAAATGCACGCCGAATTCGTCGCAGAGCTTGTGCAGTCCGGTCAGGTACGCGGGATCGTACATGCGCATGCCGCCCGCGCATTGCACCAGCGGCTCGACGATGACGGCGCAAACTTCATGCGCATGGCGCTCCAGCGTGGCGCGCATGTCGTCCAGTTTGCGCAGCGAATGATCTCGCCAGGATTCGCCCGGCGCGCGCTCGAAGCAATCCGGCGAGGCCACGAAAATCGGTTCGTGCAGCAACGGTGCATACGTCGCGCGATACAATGGTACGTCGGTCACCGACAGCGCGCCCAGCGTTTCGCCGTGATAGCTGCCGGTCAGCGCGATGAAGCGGGTCTTGCCGGTTATGCCGACGTTGCGCCAGTAGTGGAAGCTCATCTTCAGCGCCACTTCCACCGCACTGGAACCGTTGTCGGCGAAAAACACGCGCGAGAATCCGGGCGGAGCCACGCGCAGCAATTCTTCCGCAAGCTGGATCGCCGGTTCGTGGGTGAATCCGGCGAAAATGACGTGTTCGAGTTTGTCGAGCTGATCCTTGACCGCCGCGGCGATGCGCGGATTGGCGTGGCCGAAGATGTTCGTCCACCACGAGCTCACTGCGTCGAGGTAGCGGCCGCCATTTGCATCGACCAGCCAGGCGCCTTCGCCGCGCACGATCGGCGTCATCGGCAGGGCATCGGCTCCGGCGTGATCGCGCATCTGCGTGCACGGATGCCAGATCGCGGCCAGGTCGCGTTCGCGCAGGGCGGCGTTCGCGTCGGCGGAAGGAGTGCGCTTCATTTTGCTATGATCGTCGCGGATCAACCGCAACACAAGGCGATGGCGATGCACAGCAAGAAGTTTCCAGCCTGCGGCTTTACGTTGATTGCGAATCCACGCGTCTCGCGGGGGTTCACATTGATAGAGATCCTCGTCGTCGTCGTGATCCTCGGCATCCTCGCCGCGATCGTGGTGCCGCGCGTGATGGAACATCCCGGCGAGGCACGCCAGGTACGCGCCAAGCAGGACATCCAGGCCGTCGTCACCGCGCTCAACACCTACAAGCTCGACAACTTCACGTATCCAAGCACCGAACAGGGACTGGATGCGCTGGTGCGCAAACCCGCCGGTACGCCGGAAGCGCCGAACTGGCACCAATACCTCGACAAGCTGCCGAAGGATCCGTGGGGCCGCACCTATCTGTACCTGCATCCCGGCACGCACGGCGACATCGACGTGTTCAGCTACGGCGCCGACGGCAAACCCGGTGGCGACGGCGAGAATGCAGACGTCGGCAATTGGGATCAATAAGCGCGGCGCCGCGATGCGCGGGTTTACTCTCATAGAGTTGTTGGTCGTCGTGGTGATCCTGGCCGTGCTCGCCGGCGCGCTGACCCTGGCGATGGGCGGGCTCGGCGGCGAACGCCAGCTCGAACGTGAGGCACAACGCACGCAGGCGCTGATCGGTTACGCCTGCGAGCAGGCCGAACTCGTCGGCCGCGACATCGGCGTCAGCGTCGATACGCATGGCTACCGCTTCAGCCGCCGCAACGGCGCCGCATGGCTGCCGCTGGAAAGCGACGAATTGCGCGCGCGCGAGTGGCTGGCCGGGACGCAAACTGCGCTGAGTAGCGACGGTCACGCCATCGTCGTCGGCGACGATTTTCCGGAAAAGCCGCAACTCGTGTGTTTCTCATCCGGTGAATTGACGCCGTTTCGTCTCGAGCTGCGTCTGACCGATCTGGCGCAGGGCTGGCAGCTTGATGGAAAGCCGGATGGCAGTCTCGCGTTGGTCGCGATGAATGCGCGTGGACGCTGAACATTCCCGCGGCTTCACCTTGCTCGAAGTGCTGGTCGCGTTGCTCGTGCTCGCGCTGGCCTTGCTCGCGCTGTCGCGCACTGCAGCGCGTCAGGTGGATGCTTTCGGCGCGATGCGCGAGCGCGCCATTGCCGGCTGGCTGGCGGCCGACGTCCTCGCGCAGACGCGCCTGGCGACGCCGTTTCCGGCCACGGGCACGAGCGACGGCCGGCGCCGCTTCGGCGGACGCAACTGGCGTTACGACGTCGTCGTGCAAGGCACGCCGGTGGCGTCGATCCGGCGCATCGACGTGCACGTCTACGCGCTGGACGATCCAAAGTCTCCGATTGCGACGCTGACGGGCTTCGGCGGTCTGGATTTGCAGCCATGAGGCGCGGATTCACCCTGATCGAGGTGCTGGTCGCCACGGCCGTGTTCTCGATCATGGCCGCGCTTGCCTACGGCGGATTGAACTCCATCGCGCGCACGCGCGGCGACCTGGCGAAACAGGAATCCGATTTTGCCGCACTCATGCGCGCCGTCGGATCGCTGGATCGCGATCTGAACAGCGCTGTCGTTCGCCCTGTGCGCGGCGCGGCAGGGCAGGTGCTGCCGGCGCTGATCGGCGCGTCCGACCACATCGAACTCACGCGCCTGGGATTCGCCAATCCGCAGGCCGAACCGCGCTCGAACCTGCAGCGCGTGTTCTACCAACTCGATGGCGACAACTTCGAACGCGGCCGCTACGCCGTGCTCGATCGCGCCGCGAACAGCACGCCGCAAATCGACGACCTGAACGTGAAGGCCGAGGATTTCCGCCTGCGCTATTTCGACGGCGCATCCTCTCAGTGGCTAGATGTCTGGCCACCGCCGCGATCCAAACCCGAGGCGTTGCCGCGCGCGGTGCAATGGCGTCTGCGCACGCAAAAGCATGGCGAAATCAGCGGCACCGTCGAACTCGTGTCCGCTTGGCCGGACAAGGCCGCGGGTCTCGTCGTGCCATTGCCTCCGGCTCCCATCGGCACGCCCTTGCCGCCGTTGCCGCCACCGCCGGGTGGATCGCGATGAGGCGATCCCCACTGCAAACCCAAAGGGGTGTTGCGCTGCTGGTCGCCTTGCTCGTGGTTGCACTGGCCACGGTGCTGATCGCCGGATTGCTCGATCGCGGCGGCCTCGTCGCCGCGCGCACGCGCAATGCGCTGCGCCAGGACCAGGCACAGGCTTACGCGCGCGGACTGGAAAACTATGCCGCCGAAGTGCTGGTGCGTGCGCAATCGCAATCCACCGGCTACGACGCCAACGACAGCATCTGGGCGATTCCGCTGCCGCCGACGCCGGTGCCCGGCGGCACGATCGCGGCGCAGATGGGCGACCTCAACGGCCGCTTCAACCTCAACAATCTCGATCCGGCCTACGACACCCAGGGCATCTGGCGCGGCAAGTTCGTGTTGTTGCTGACCGCGCTCAAACTCGACCCCGCGATCGCCGGTCACATCGTCACCTGGATGGATGCGAACGCGCCGGCGAGTGCAGACGATCCGTTCTATCTCGCCCAGCCCGTGCCGTACCGGCGCGCCGGCCGCGCCTTCGCGCACGTCTCGGAATTACGCCTCATTGCCGGCGTCGATGGCGATGCCTATGCGGCGCTCGCGCCCTATGTGACCGCGTTGCCGGCAGGCACGCCTATCAACGTGAATACCGCCAGCGTGCCGGTGCTGATGACGCTGTCGGCCAACGTGACGCGAGAAATGGCGCAGGCGATCTGGCAGCAGGGCGGGGCACACTACACCGGGGTAGACCAGGCGCTGAAGGCGCAACCGGCACTGGGCGCGATCGAACATCCCGAATGCTACGACGTGCGCAGCAGCTATTTCCGCGCGCGTGGGCTCATCACCCTCGACGGCCTGCCGTTCGAATTCGACAGCCTGATCGAACGCCGCAGCGGCGGCGCGAACGGCGGCATCCGCGTGTTGCTGCGCAGCCGAGGCGGCGACGATTGACGCCCACCGGGGGCGATGACGTATCCTCCCGCGATGAAGAAGCCCGCATTTTTTCTGCTCGCCGCGCTCGCCGGTTGCGCGCAGGTGGCGACGCAACCACCCGCGATGTCCCATGCCGATGCAGTGCAGGCCGATGCCGCACAGGCGACGGCCGCCCATTTCGATGCGATCCGCCATTCGCCGCCGCAGTTGGAAGCGTTCCTGCGCGCCATGCCCAAGGGTGCGGATTTGCACAATCACCTTTCCGGCGCGATCTACGCCGAGGACCTGCTGAATTGGGCGGCGCAGGATGGTTTTTGCATCGAACGCGCGACGGGCGCAGCGGTCGCGCCGCCCTGTGACGCCGCGCAAGGCCGGCCGCCGGCTGCCGCGGCATTCGGCGACGACGCGCTGTACCGCCAGGTCATCGACGCCTGGTCGATGCGCGATTTCGTGCCGAGCAGCGGAGAATCCGGGCACGATCATTTCTTCGACACGTTCGGGAAGTTTCATCAGGTCACCCGGGCGCATCGCGGCGACATGCTCGCGCGCGCACTGCATCAGGCTGCGCATGATCGCGAGGTCTACGTCGAATTGATGGATACGCTGGCCGAAGCGCAACTGCGCGCCTTGGTTGCGCGCACGCCGTGGGATGGCGACGTCGCACACGCACACGCGGCCTTGCAGCCGGGCATGCCGGCCGTACTGGCGGAAGCGAAGAATGAACTGGATTCAGCGCAACGCCAGATGCGCGAGGAACTGCGCTGCGGCGCCGCGCAGGCCGATCCCGGCTGCGGCGTGGAAGTGCGTTTCCTGTACCAGGTGCTGCGCGGTTTTCCGGCGCAGCGCGTGTTCGCGCAGTTGCTCACCGGCTTCGAACTGGCCGCCGGCGACGCGCGCGTGGTCGGCATCAACATGGTGATGCCGGAAGACGGCTACCTGTCGATGCGCGATTTCCGTCAGCAGATGGCGATGCTCGATTATCTGCACGCGCAATTCCCGCAGGTGCGCGTCAGCCTGCATGCCGGCGAACTGTCCCCGACCATGGTGCCGCCGGACGGCTTGCGCTTCCACATCCGCGCCTCGATCGAGCAGGGCCATGCGCAGCGCATCGGCCACGGCGTCGACGTCATGCACGAGGATCGCCCGCAGGAATTGCTGCGCGAGATGGCGAGCAAGCATGTGCTGGTGGAAATCTGCCCGACCAGCAACCGCAGCATCCTCGGCATAGCCGGCGCCGATCATCCGCTGCCGGCCTACCTTGCCGCGCACGTGCCGTTGGCGATCGCCACCGACGACGAGGGCGTGTCGCGCAGCGATTTGACGCGCGAGTTCGCGCTCGCCGCGAGTTCATGGCAGCTGTCCTACGCGACATTGAAAACGATGGCGCGCAACAGTCTCGAATACGCGTTCGTCGCCGGCGTGAGTTTGTGGAGCGCGCCGGACGCATTCACGCCGGTGCCTGCCTGTGCGCACGACGCGCCCGGTGCCATGCAGCCTGCGCCGGCCTGCGCCGCGTTCCTTGCCGGCAGCGAAAAGGCGCGCCTGCAATGGCGCCTGGAAGCGCAGTTGCGTGACTTCGAAGCGGGCATCGCCGCGGGCCGCTGAGCGCGGGCGCGCTGTTACAATGCGGCCAATCGAATTGTTGCCGCGACCATGTCCGAACGCCTGCTGATTCGCCTGCTTGCCGATGACGGACTGACCTGGCTGGCCCAGGACGCCGACGGCCGCGCGCTGTCCGGCGCGAATGCGGGCGCGCCGCCGGGACAGGCGCTCGAACGCGCCCAGCGCATCGTCGTGCTTGCGCCGCCCGAAGAAATCCTGCTGCTGGAAACGCCCGGCCTGCCGGGCGCGCGAGTGCAGGCGCTCAAGGCCTTGCCGTTCGCGCTCGAAGACCGCCTCGCGGGCAGCGTCGAGGATCAACATTTCGCCGCGCCCGACAGGCTTGACGGCGAACGCATTCCGGTTGCCGTCGTCGCGCGCGCCACGCTGCGCGGCTGGCTGGACCGTCTCGCCCGGGACGGCATCCGCGCCGATGCGGTCTATTCCGAATGCCAGCTCCTGCCCGACGCCAGCATCGTGCTTGATGGCGAGCGCGCGCTGTGGCGCGACTCCGCGGCGGCGGCGGGCGCTTGCCGCACGCAGGATCTTGCCAGCTGGATTGCCGTACTCGATGCCGCCGCGGAAAACCCGGTAGCGCGCACGACTCACGCTTTGCGCAGCGGCCAGCACGATGCGCTCGCGTTTTTCGCTACAAGGCTGCAACACGAACCCGCCGTGAACCTGCTGCAGGGCGAATTCGCGCCCGCGCACCGGCAGGCGCCAGCGCGGCGGTTGTGGCGCAATGCGGCGGCGCTCGCCGCCGCGGCGCTGCTTTTGCTATTTGTATACTACGGTGCGGATTGCTGGCGCCTGTCGCGCCAGTCCGCGCGCCTCGACGCGCAGGCGCGCGCCGTGCTGCACGAGGCGTTTCCCGGCATGGACAAGGTCGCCGGCGATCCGCGCCAGCTCATGGACAGCGCCATGCGCGGCTTGCAGGGCGGTAACAGCGATTCCGGCCTGATGAGCCTGCTTGCACACATTGCACCCATCCTCGCCAGCACCACGCGCACCACGCTCGCCGGCATGGAATACCACAATGCGACGCTGGAGCTTGCGCTGCGTGCACCGGACGTGCAGACGCTCGACCTCATGCGCGAACGCCTCGCCGGCCTGCCCGGGCTGAAGGTGGAAGTGACCGCCGCCAATTCTGGCGCGGACGGCGTCGACGGGCGCCTGCGCATCACCGGAACCACGCCATGATCCGCGCCTGGTGGGATGCGCAATCCGGGCGCGACCGGCGCGTGCTGGTCATCGGCGGCATCGTCGTCGCCGTGTTGCTGGTCTGGGCGCTGGCCTGGATTCCGCTGTCGCGCACGCGCGCGAACCTTGCCGCGAGCGTGACCCAGCAACGCGCGGACCTGGCGTGGATGCGGCAGGCACTGGCGCAGGCGCGCACGCTCGGTGCGCAGGGCGCGCGCGGCAACGTCGCGCGCCAGGGCAAATCCCTGCTCGCGCTCGCCGACGCGACCGCGCGCACGGGCGGACTCGGCGATGCGCTCAAGCGCGTGGAACCGACCGGCCCGACCAGCGTGCGCGTGACCTTCGAGGTCGCCGATTTCGACACGCTGTCCAACTGGATGGACGGATTGGCGCGCGACTACGGCGTGTCGGTCACGGATTTTTCCGCCGACAAGGCCGAAGGACTCGGACTCGTGAATGCGCGCGTGACGCTGCAAGACATCAAGCAATGAAGGCTTCGCGGCGTTTTATACTTTTACTCGCCGTGCTGCTGGCCATCGTCGCGATCGTCGTTGCGACGTGCCCGGCCTCCTT
>JAICYA010000498.1 GCA_025934455.1 Rudaea sp. | reverse complement strand
GGCTTCTGCTCCGTGAACATGGCCGCGGCCGGCATGTACACCTTCGGCGGCTCGTTCTGGGAATTCGGCGAGCCGGAGTGGGATCGCACGAAATACCTGATGCTGTGGGGCGTGGCCGAGGATCACGACTCGAATCCGATCAAGCTCGGCCTCGGAAAACTGAAAGCGCGCGGCGCCAAAATCGTGGTGGTGAATCCGGTGCGCTCGGGCTACGGCGCAATCTCGGACGAATGGATCGCGATCAATCCCGGCACCGATGGCCTGCTGGCGGGCGCGCTGATCCACGAACTGCTGATCCGCGACCGCGTGGATTTCGAGTACCTGGTGCGCTACACCAATGCGCATCATCTGGTGATACGCGCGCCGGGTTCGGCCGATGACGGGTTGATCGCGCGCGACGCGGACGGCAAGCCGCTGTGTGCGGTGCGCGGTGGCCAGGTCGTCGATGCGACACAACCCGACATTTCGCCGCTGATCGCCGGCGAGTACACGCTGCCCGACGGGCGACGCGCGGTGCCGGCATTCCAGTTGCTGGCCGAACGATTTCTTTCCGACGAGTACAAGCCGGAGAACGTCGCGTCACGCTGCGGCGTAGACGCAGCCACGATCCGCCGCATTGCCACGGAACTCGCGCGCACCGCTTTCGACGAAGCGATTGAATTGCCGATTGCCTGGACCGACAGCCACGGCCGCGACCACGCAAGCATGGTCGGCCGCCCGGTCTCGATGCACGCGATGCGCGGCATCGCCGCGCACGCCAATGGCTTTCACACCTGCCGCACGCTGCACGTACTGCAGATGCTGCTGGGCGCGATCGATACGCCGGGCAGCTTCCGCTACCAGCCGCCGTATCCGAAATCCGCGCCACCGGGCAACCGTCCTGCGACTACACGCAAGCCGGACGGCACGCTCAACGGCAATCCGCTGGGTTATCCAGTTTCGCCGGAAGACCTGCTGGTGGACGCGAATGGCGCTCCACGCCGGATCGATCACGCCTTTTCGTGGGCGTATCCGCTGGCCGCGCACGGCATGTTGCAGTCGGTGATTCGCAATGCCGTCAAAGGCGACCCGCACAGGATCGACACGCTGTTTCTGTTCATGGCCAACATGGGCTGGAACTCGTCGATGGACACCGCGCACACGCGCAAGCTTCTGTGCGAGCGCGACGCCAGCGGCGAATACAAGATTGCGCATCTCATCTACGTGGACGCCTACGATTCGGAAACCGTCGCGTTCGCCGACTTGGTGTTGCCTGACACGACCTATCTCGAACGTCACGACTGCATCAGCCTGCTGGATCGTCCGATTTCGGATGCCGATGCCGCGGCGGACGCGATCCGCACGCCGGTGGTGGAACCGGATCGCGACGTGCGGCCGTTCCAAGACGTGCTGCTGGAGTTGGGCGCGCGGCTGAAGCTGCCGAACCTTGTAGACGAACACGGCAACGCGAAGTACCGCGACTTTGCCGACTACATGGTGCGCCACGAACGCGCCCCGGGCGTGGGCCTGCTGGCCGGCTGGCG
>JAICYA010000405.1 GCA_025934455.1 Rudaea sp. | reverse complement strand
ATTTTTTCATCGCCACCTCCACCTTCGAGTGGTTCCCTGGGGTGCAGATTCATCACTCACGCGATCTGGTGGACTGGCGCCTGTTGACTCGCCCGCTCAATCGGGCCAGCCAGCTGAACATGCTCGGGAACCCGGATTCCTGCGGCATTTGGGCGCCGTGCCTCACGCATGCGGATGGAATGTTCTGGTTGATTTACACGGACGTGAAGCGCTATGGCCGCACGACAGTGGGCGGGGCGAGCGGCGCCTCCTTGCGCGATTTCCACAACTACCTGGTCACCTGCTCGCGCATCGACGGCGATTGGTCGGACCCTGTCCACCTTAACAGCAGCGGCTTTGATCCTTCCCTGTTTCACGACGATGACGGCCGAAAGTACCTCGTCAACATGCTGTGGGACCATCGCCCGGGCAACAATCGCTTTGCCGGAATTGTCCTGCAGGAATACTCCGCAAAGGACCGCCGGCTGATTGGTGAACGGAAGAACATTTTTGGCGGAACGCCGCTTGGCTTCACCGAAGCGCCGCATCTCTACAAGCGTGACGGCTGGTACTACCTGCTCACGGCTGAAGGCGGCACGGGCTGGGGTCACGCGGTGACGATGGCGCGTTCGCGCAAGCTCGGCGGTCCCTACGAACTGCATCCGGACACTTATATCCTGAGCGCGCGGCAACGATCCGACATAGCTCTGCAACGCGCGGGGCACGCCGACCTGGTCGAAACACAAGACGGCGAGGCATACCTGGTCTATCTCTGCGGGCGGCCTTTGCCGAACCGCGGCCGGTGCATACTGGGCCGTGAAACGGCGATTCAGAAAATGGCTTGGGGCAAGGACGGCTGGCTGCGCACGCTGGAAGGCCAGGGATTGCCCACGCTCGAAACGCCTGCCCCGAGTTTCACCACGGCGCTCTCCCCGCCCCGTGGCAAGGCGGCGGTCGACCCAACCGCCGTTCCGGAGACACTTTTCCGCTACGATTTCGATGAGCCGCGGCTCCCGCTTGATTTCCAATGGCTGCGCACCCCCTGGCCGGAAGAGATTTTCAGCCTCACCACGCGCCCGGGTTACCTGCGGCTCATTGGGCGGGAAACCATCGGCAGCTTATTCCGCCAATCACTCGTCGCGCGGCGCCAGCAGTCGCATCGTTACAGCGCGACGACGGTAATCGAGTTCGAGCCGGAGCATTTCCAGCAAATGGCCGGCCTGGTCTGTTACTATAACAGCGCCAAGTTTCATTACCTCTACCTCTCGCACGACGAACAAATCGGCCGGCATGTGCGCGTTATGTCCTGTCTTCCGGATTCGCCGCAAACGGACGCCTTCGCGCCGCCGGCTGCCATCGACGCCGGCAAACCTGTGCATTTGCGAGTCGACGTGGATGACGCATGCCTTCGCTTCGCCTATCGCGTCGACGGTACGGACACGGACTGGCGCTGGCTGCCCCAGCAATTCGACGCCAGCATCCTGTCCGACGAAGCGACTGCACCTGGTCTGCCAAACTTTACCGGCGCCTTTGTGGGTTTGGCCTGCCAGGATCTGGCCGGCACCTTGAGGACTGCCGACTTCGATTTTTTTGAGTACCGCGAGAGGACCGCTGAGGGCAAAGGAGACAGCGTCCGGCGGCAATGATCAATGATCTGCCGCCCGCGGGCCATAGGACCGCCGCCGCGTTCACGCGGCTGAAGCACGCTTGTCACCCGCCGAAACACCAATGCATCCCCATCGGTCCATCATTTCCCTGCCTGGGCTGCTGAGACGGGCGGGGTGTGGTGGATGAACTTGTCGGCCCAGGCGATGAAGTACTTCATGTTCGAGCGGTCCTGGTGGCCGCCGTCATGCTGGCGCCAGGCCAATTCGCCGTCGAGCAGGCCTGTGTCGTGCGGAGGCATCTTGGCGGTGTGATAGTCTTCGGTGACTCCAATGTCCTTGGCGCCCAGCAACCGGAAGACCGGCCCGGCCGCAACGGTGGCCATAAAGCTGCCCTGCTGGTCCAGCCAGTTGGCGTCGCCGCGCTCAGGGATGCCGTAGCTGATAAATGTCAAACGCGGGGCGCATAGAGCAATCAACTCGTGGGCATCCACGGGTAAGTCATTGGCGTTCTTGCTGCCGAAGGAGGCTTCCGCCGCGCCGTACTTGAGAAAGTTGCCGGCCATCCAATGGTATTCGCCGGTGCCGGT
>JAICYA010000364.1 GCA_025934455.1 Rudaea sp. | reverse complement strand
GTGATTTCCAGCAGGTGCAGGATGACCGGCTGGTCCTTGCCCAGCATGTCGCCGGCGGCGATGCGGAACAGCAGCGCGTAGCCGATCTGGCCGGCGGCGCCGGTGACGGCGATGCGGACGGGTTGCTTCATGGTTTTACCTCGAAGTGATTGCCAATCTTGCTGCTCACGCGTGCGCGCCGGCGACCTTTTTCGCCTCGGTCAGCTCCGCGAAGAATTCCTTCAGCCGTTGCAGGCCGGCATCGAGTTGCGCGCGCGGGCAGGTGTAGGAGATGCGCAGCGCACGCGGTTCGCCGAAGGCGGAACCCGGCACGGTCGCCACACCCTTCGCATCCAGCAGCGCGGCACAGAAATCCACGTCGTTCTCGATCAGCATGCCGTTGTGCGATTTGCCGAACGCCACGGAGATGTCCGGGAACGCATAGAACGCGCCCTGCGGACGCGGGCACTTCACGCCCGGAATCGAGAGCAGCGCATCCAGCACCTCGTCGCGCCGCTTCGCGAAATCCGCGCACTTCTCTTTCGTGATGTCCTGCGGACCGGTCAATGCAGCCACTGCCGCCGCGGTCACGATCTCCGGGATATTGGTGATGTGGTTGGAGTTGAGCGTCACCACCGCGTTCGCCAGCAACTCGGGCGCGGCGACGAAACCGACGCGCCAGCCGGGCATGCCGTAGGTCTTGGACAGCGAATCCACGATCGCGGTGCGCTCGCGCAATTCGGGACGGAACTGCACCACGTTGTGGTAACCCACGCCGTCGAACACCATGCGGTTGTAGATGTCGTCGGCGATGATCCAGGTGTCCGGATATTTCGCCATCACCTCGGCCAACGCGGCGACTTCATCGCGCGTGTAGACCATGCCGGTCGGGTTCGACGGATTGTTGAACAGGAACACCTTCGGCTTGCTGGCCAGCGCGCGATCGAGCTGAGCGGGCGTGAGCTTGTAGTTCTGTTCGGGCGGACACGGCAGCAGCGTGATGCGCGCACCGAGGATTTCCGCGATGTCGAGATACGACGTCCAGTACGGCGTCGGGAAGACGATCTCGTCGCCCTCGTCCAGCAGTGCCTCGCACAGGTTGTAGAGCACCTGCTTGGCGCCGATGCCGACCGCGATGTTGGAACGCTTGTAGCCGTCCAGGCCGGTCGCTTTCATGTGTGCGAGGAACGCGTCCAGCAGATCCTCGCGGCCGCGATTGGAGCCGTAGGCGCCGGTGTCGTGCTTCAGTGCCTCGCGCACCGCTTCGTAGACGTGCTCGCCCGGCAGGAAATTCGGCACGCCGATCGAGAAGTTGACGATGTCGCGCCCGGCGGCCTTCAACTGCTTGGCCTTGTCGGCGATGACCATGATCGCGCTGGGCTTGGCGCGACCCATACGCTTTGCGAGTTTCAACATGGAGTCCTCACGATGTGTGAGCGAAACGGACGAAATTCTAACATGGCGACCGCGTGCAGCCCCTGTCAGCGGCGCGCGTCGAGCGTCTTGTTCCATTCCGCAACACGTCCGGATTGCGAAGCGAGCAACGAAGCAGCATCGCCTTCGACCGTGACCTTCTCGATGGTGTCGCCGCCACGGATCGCGTCCACCACTTTCTGGTCTTCCGCCGAAACGACTTCGCCGAAGACGGTGTGCTTGCCGTCCAGCCACGGCGTGGGCACGTGGGTGATGAAGAACTGGCTGCCGTTGGTGCCGGGACCGGCATTGGCCATCGAGAGCACGCCGGGCTTGTCGTGTTTCAGGTCGGGGCGGGTTTCGTCTTCGAAGCGATAACCTGGGCCGCCGCGACCCGAACCTTCCGGGCAACCGCCCTGGATCATGAAATCCGGGATCACGCGGTGGAAACTCAAACCATCGTAGTAGCCGCGCTGAACGAGATTCACGAAGTTGGCGACGGTCACCGGCGCCTTGTCGGCGAACAGACGCAGATGGATCGGGCCGCGCGAGGTCTGCATGGTGGCGTTCAGGGTCATGGCCGCTCCTTCCGTAATGGGCATGGTCGTGGGTAATCGCCAAGCTTAACAGTTTGCGACGGGAGGCAAGCAGCAAAAGGCCGGTGCGGGTATAATCGGCGTATCGGCGGCCCGGCTTGATGGCCGCTTTTTCTTTTTCCTGAGAGCCGGCCGCCCCACCGCGGCCCGTTTGCGTGCCCTATGTCCATCCAGAATCTGCGCAACATCGCGATCGTCGCCCATGTAGACCACGGCAAGACCACGCTCGTGGATCAATTGCTGAAGCAGTCCGGCACCCTGTCGGAACGCGCAGCCGTGCCCGATCGCGTGATGGACAGCAACGATCTGGAACGCGAGCGCGGGATCACCATCCTGTCCAAGAACACCGCGATCCGCTGGACCGATCCGCGTGGCGAGCAATGGCGGATCAACATCGTGGACACGCCCGGACACGCCGATTTCGGCGGCGAGGTCGAGCGCGTGCTTTCGATGGTGGATTCGGTGCTGATCCTGGTGGACGCGATGGACGGCCCGATGCCGCAGACGCGTTTCGTCACCCAGAAAGCTTTTCAAATGGGCTTCAAGCCGATCGTGGTCGTCAACAAGGTTGATCG
>JAICYA010000386.1 GCA_025934455.1 Rudaea sp. | reverse complement strand
GCCCAGATACGGCAGATCGTCCTGGGCCTGTGCACGCCAGCCGACCAGCAGGGCGCCGGCCGTGCCCGCGCCGACGACAAGAAACCGGCGCCGCGAAGCATCGAAACTCATTTCTTCGCCTCGCTGGGCGCTGTCGCGGCACGAACGATAGCCGCGCGGATGCGCGGATAGGTGCCGCAGCGGCACAGGTTCGGAATCGCGTCGATGTCCGCATCGTCGGGATGCGGCTTGCGCTTGAGCAGCGCCGCCGCCGCCATGATCTGACCGGTCTGGCAGTAGCCGCAGCCGATCGCGTCCTCGGCGATCCAGGCTTCCTGCAGCGGATGCAGCGCGTCCTTGCCGGCCAGACCCTCGATGGTGACGATGTCGCGGTGCGCGAGCGCCTTCACCGGCAGCATGCAGGCGTGCTCGGCCTTGCCGTCGATTAGTACCGTGCAGGCGCCGCAGGCGCCGATGCCGCAGCCATACTTGGCGCCGGTCAGGCGCAGCACGTCGCGCAGGTACCACAGCAGCGGCATGTCCGGATCGCCGTTGTGGAAGAAAGCCTTGCCGTTGACGGTGAGCGGAACGGTCTTTTCGCCGGCGCTGGCGGCAACAGGCGGTACGGGTTGGGGCTTGGTGCGGCGGAAGGGATTGTCGGGCATGAACGCGATCTCCTCACCCGGATTTTCGCATTAATGGCGAACTTTCGCTCGCGGAGACGTGGAACGGCGCCGAGGACTGAAATGAAAACGGCGCCAATGCGGCGCCGTTTCCGGATTGCTATTGCGTGCGTTCAAAACTTGTAGCGCAGCGTCACCATGACCGACCAGCGCGAAACCACGCGGCTGGGATCGTAGAAGCCGCCATCGTAGAAAGCCAACGCCTGCGGTTGATAGTTGCCGTTCTTGTCGGTCGGCAGCGAATAGACGTACTGGCCGTTCGCGTTCACGCCACCGTAACCGACCAGGTTGCGGGTGTTGTACAGCCCGGCAACCTGCTGTTCACCCCATTTGTTGTTGAGCAGATTGAGGAAATTGAAGATATCGAAGCGAATCTCCCCCTTGCCCCACAGGCCAGGAATTTCCTGCGCAAAACTGAGGTCGAGCTGGTTCGCCCACGCCAGATGCGAACTGTTGCGACCGGCGATCATGCCGCGATGACCGCTCAAGTATTTGTCGTGTGCGAGAAAGTCTTCGAACTGCTGGATGACCGAAGCCGACGTGCCGGCAGCGAATGCCACCTTGGGGTCGTTCGCGGTCGGAATGTAAGCGGGATCGAAACCCGAGATGCTGTCGCCGTTCGCATCGTTGCTGAACGTCCACGTATACGGATTGCCGGTGCGGCCGCTGTAGAACACCGATGCCTGACTGCGCAGGTTGTCGAGGAAATTGTGCTGCCAGGTCAGCGACAATTTGACGCTGCGCGGAACGTTGTAGTTCGACGTGCCGGGGAAGTCCGCGTTCGGATTCACGCGCGCGTTGCGCTGGTAGCCGCTGTAGGCAATCGTGTCCAGCCCCGGGTCGACGTCAGTCGCGTGCGAGAAGGTGACGCTCGCCCCACCCGAGAGGCTGCTGCTGAATGGCTTGTTGACGCCGAGCGTGAACGTATCGGATTTGCCGTTATGCGTGTTCGTCAGCAGCGTCGACTGCGTGCTGAACGCGCGGTTCTGGTTGGCCAGCGCGTCGGAGGACTTTGGCGCTTCACCCGGCGTTTTCCAGAATTGTTCGCGACCGTCGGGCAAAAGACCGGTCGGTGCGCCGAAGTTGATCGCCTGGTACAGGATGCCGTCGATCACGTTGACATGCACGTATTCGGCGCTGGCGATCAGCCCCCACCACGGCAGTTCGCGATCCAAGGCAAGGCTGAACTTCAACGAGTTGGGCAGTTTGAAATCCTTCGAAATGGTGTCCACCGCGAACGGCGGCGGGCCGCTGCTCGGAATATTCTGATTGAACGGATCTGGGCTGAATGGAGCCTTCGACGGATCGAACGACGTGTAGGACGCCAGCGTCACGCCGTTGTTCGCGTACGGGTTCGATAGCCACACGGCCGGCGGCGCCGACTGGAATATGCCGACACCACCGCGCAGTTGCGTCTTGTAGCTGCTGTCGAAGTTGTAGTTGAACGAAACGCGCGGTTCGAGCACGCGGTTATGCGAGCCCACCGTGTAATTGTTCGGGTAACCGAACGCCTGCTGGAACTTTGGATTGAGTGGCAATTTGCCGTCGGAACCCGGGATCGCCACGCGCAATCCATATTGCAGCGACAGATTTTCCGTGGCTTGCCAGGTATCCTGGATGAAAGGGTTGAGCTGGGAATAGGTCCAGTTGGCAGCGATGTCGGCGAGCGCATAGCCCGGCGCCGGATGCAACAGGTTGTAGCTGTTGTAAATGCCATT
>JAICYA010000302.1 GCA_025934455.1 Rudaea sp. | reverse complement strand
GGACGTCTGGCTACACGACCCAGGTCTTCGATCGGCGCGTTTAGCCATGCACCCAGCGCATCCTGGGCTTCTGTCAGGAGACTGTCGCATTGCCGCGTCAGCGTGCTTGCGGCGTCGCGCAACTTGTCTTCCGGCAACGACAATGCCGCCGCGATCACGTGCATCAGACGGCGCGCCCCGAGACTGCGCGCCACACCATCGAGAGCCTTGATGCGTTCGCGCCATGAACCGATGTCGTCGGCAGTGACGGTCTTAAGCTGGTCGATGCATTGCCAAGCGTCTGCAAGAGCCTGCCCTACGAAACGCCGCAGTAGCGCCGCGCCATGGTCCGCGCGCATCTGCTCAAGCAAGCCGACGTCGATCGGTGCCCCTTCGCAGGGCTCGATTTCCAATCCGCGAGCTTCGCCAATTGCCGTTGCCAGGGTAGCCAGCAAATTGGCACCGGTAATCGGTTTTTCCAGAATGTGCCGCATCCGGAGCGACTTGGCACGTTCGACCAGTTCTGGCGTGACGCCGCTGGTCATACCCAGGACCGGCGGCAACGCCATGCCCTGCCAATCGCGCAAAAGCTGCAGAGCGGGAATATCCGGCAAGTTCAAGTCGAGCAAAAGCAAATCGTAGGGCGCAGCCGCCATCGCCGCCATGGCGCCTTTGCCGGAATGCGATTCGTCCACTCGATAGCCGGCATGTTCCAGGATCGCGCGCACCAGCATCGCGGTACTGGGTTGATCGTCGACGACCAGTGCCCGCCGTTTGGCGTCAGCGTTTGCAAATGCATGTTGCATCGCCGCTCAGTTTAGGAATCCCGCGCGCCATTGTCGAATCCGGAATAAGCCAGCGGGGCAGATTTTTGCGTTCGTGCCGGCAATCGGGCGCACGGGATCTGCATGCTGCTCTTCGGCACATCACCTGTAGGACGGATACAGCTCGGGCAATGGCGACGGCGGCCCGGCTTCAGGATCGCGCTTGCCGAACGATGGCCCACGTGCAAAACACCGCGCCAGGTCGGCGGCGGTCAAACGACCGGAATTGTCAGTGCCGTAACACGCTCGCTCAAGATCGGCGATCGCCACGGCTTGGCCGGTATCGGACACTGCCTGCCGCAATTCGCCCAGATTGCGCAGGTCCGGCCGCGTCTGCCGTGCCCAGGCCAGCAGGGCCCGCGCCGCGGCGGGCCAATCCTCGCGCTTGCAGGCATCGGCGAAGGCGTGGCGCGCGGGCGTCGAGTCCGCCGCCATCAGTGCCGATGCCGGTCGCGCCCGCCTCCGCCGCTGCACCAGTATCCAGATAATCCAGACAGCCAGGCTTACGGCCCACAGCGCCAGCGCCACCAGCGCAATTGTCCGCCACAGGCGTAGCTCGGCAATAATCAAGGCGATCGGTCCCAGCCCGGTGTTCGCCTCGATCGCCACTCTAGGCCGTGCCGACGGCGCGCTCTGCACGACTGGTGGCGGCGCAGGCGCAGCGCTCGCTACTGCCGGGCGCACGTCCAGCGTGATCGCGGGCAGCCGCGCGGTCTCGGCGCGGTCGTGAGCGGTATCCCACCATGCGACGCTGATCGGCGGCAATGTCAGCGGACCAGATCGGTTCGGCACGATCGCGAACTTGCGCTCGCGCACGCCGTACAGCCATTGTGCGTCGTTCTTGTCTTGCGTGACGGGCTTGTCGGGGTAGATGTCGGCGCCGGCCATCTTCGGCAATTCCAGCTTCGGCAGTTGCTCGAATCCCAACCCCTGCGCTTCGAGCCGCAAGGTGAGCGTCAGCGGCTCGCCGACCTGCGCCTTCGTCGCCACGTCGATGCCGTTGGCCGTCAGCGACATCGAACGTGCCGGCAACCAGATATCGCTGCCCGAAGCGGCCGGCCGCGGTCGCACGCTCAGCGTGATCGCCGGCGACTGGGCGCCGATGGCGCGGCCCTGGTTGAAGAAGAATCCACCGCCATTCGCATCCATGGCGTGGCCGCGGAATACGATCGGCGGCACCGTCAACGCCCCGTTGTTCTCGGGCGTCAGCGCATAGTGGCGCTCGACCACGTTGTAGCTGCGGTTGCCGACTTGCGCGCCATAGCGTCTGTCCTGGCCGAGCTTGCGCACGACGGCGCCCTGCGCCTTCGGATCGTCCAGGTTGCCATCGGTGAGGTTCACCGCGAAATACAGCTTCACCGTCAACAGCACCTGCTGCTGCACATAGGGCGATGGCGGCTCGGCGTGCGCCTCGACGAACACATCGCCACCCGGCTGCGTCGCGTTCGCCGCAGGCGGAGAAACGACGAGCGTCAGCGGTTGCGTCTGCTGGCCGGCGACACTCAACGCCGGAATCGTGAACGTGCCGGCATGTTTCGGCGACAGGCCCACCGCCCACAGCACGCTGGAGCTGGTCTTGCCGTTGACGATGTTCACCGACGTCGAACTTTGCGTGCCGGTCATGTCGAAATCGCCCGCCAGCGCGCTGAAATCCGGCTGCTGCGCTCGCGCGTCGCCCTCGACCTGGACATTCAGCGTGACCGTTTCGCCGAGCTGCATCTGGTTGCGGTCCAGCCAGGCGCGCACGCCCGCCGCCTGCGCGGCCGTGCAAATCCACAATGCGGCAAATGCGCACAATGCGGCAAATTTACGGATGCGTGAATTCATTCGCCTTCTACCTCGGGTACGTGTCCGCCATTGCGCCGCATCTCGTATTCAAGCCGGAACTTGCGCCGCAGCAGGCCGCCGGGATCGTCCGGCACGCGCGCCAGCCACTGCTCGACCGCCTGATCGCGCTCGTTCTGGGCTTTGTCGCCCTCACGCGCACCCAGTTGCACCGGCTTGGGTTCGCCTTTCCTTTCGCCGGGCTTGGGGCCGCCCTGCTGCTGCAACTGGCGATTCATGTCCTGGCGGAATTTAGCGCCGGCCTCGCGTTCGGCCTGCTGCGCCTTGGCCTGCTCCTGCGCATTCGGCGTGGGTGAGTTTTCGGCACCGGATTGCTTGTCCTGCCCATCCTGGCTGGAATTTTTCTGCTGCCCATCTTTGGAATCTTGTTGCGGCGAGCCCGACTGTCCGCCGGACTCGCTCTGATCGCCCTTGTTCTGCCGATCTTTCTGCTCGCCACTGGATTGCTCGTTTTGCGAACCGCCCTGCTGCGATGGGTTCTGCTGTCCGCTCTTGCCGCTCTTGTCGTCGCGCTGTTGCTGCTTCTGCTGCTTCAGCCAGTCCTCGACCGCCTGCTTGT
>JAICYA010000187.1 GCA_025934455.1 Rudaea sp. | reverse complement strand
TCGCCCGCGCGATTGTGCCCGAAATGGAATCCCTCACCAACCCACACCTGCCGCGCATTGAGTCGCGCAACCAGCACCTGCTCGACGAAATCCTGCGCGCTCATCGCCGCGAGCCTTGCATCGAAGCGCAGCAGCAGCACGCGTTCCATTTCCGCCGCCAGCAGATACTCGACTCGTTCGCGCACCGTGGCCAGCTGCGGCACCGGCGCGGTGCGGGCAAAAAATCGCCGTGGAATCGGATCGAAACTCACCGCGACTGGCGTCAGTCCTTGCGCCTGCGCGCTCGCGCGGACCTGCGCCAGCACCGCCTGATGACCACGATGGACGCCGTCGAATGCACCGATGCAGACCGCACTTCCGCGCGGCGCCAGGCACGGACCCGCGGCGTCTCGATGCAACCAATTCATGGTGCGAGTATAGCCGTTACGCTGCGGCGCACAAAGATTAGATACCGCGCAAATCCCGCATCCTGAAGCCGGTTCCGAGCAACACCATCACATAGGTACAGGCCGCGGCCAACACGAGTGCTGCCAGATGCCAGACTCGCACCGCGATGCGTACACCGGTCCAGTCCGGCCACAGCCAGACGCCGGCCGCCAGCACGGCCATCATCGCCGCGCTGGCGATGCCGAGCCGCAGCCAATGCCGCGTCCAACCGGGTTGGCGGTTGTATACGCCAGCACGTTTCAGGTAGCGCCACAGCAGCGCGAATTGCAGGTAGTTGGACACGGAACTCGCGATAGCCAGGCCCAAATGCAATCCGGGCAAGCGCGCGATACCGTCCAACCAGGGAATCGACTTCAGCCCAGGCGCTGCCCACGCCTCGAACAACACGGCGATCAGGGCAAAATTGAACACCATGTTGACGATGAGCGCGGCCACGCCCGCGCGCACCGGCGTTTGCGTGTCCTGCCGCGAATAGAACGCCGGCAGCAAGGTGCGCGTGAGTGCAATGGCCGGGACGCCCGTACCGAGCGCGACGATGGCGATGGCGGTCATGTGCGTGTCGAACGCGGTGTACTGGCCGTTCTGGAAAAACGTGGCGACCAATGGCTCGGCGAGGATCATCAAGGCGCACATCGCCGGGACCGCGATCAGTAAGGTCGTGCGCAGGCCCCAGTCGAGCGCGCGCGAAAATCCCGCGCCGTCTTCGGCGACGTGATGCCGCGACAATGCCGGCAGGATCACCGTGCCCAACGCGACGCCGAACACACCCAGCGGCAATTCCAGAAACCGTGTCGCCTGGTACATCCAGGTCTGCGATCCGGTAGCGAGCAGCGAGATGACGATGGTGTCGAGCAGCAGGTTCAGTTGCGCGATGGACGAACCGAACAGGGTCGGCAGCATCAGGCGCATGATCCGGCGCACCTGCGGATGTTTCCAGCCCCAGCGCGGCAGCGAGAGCAGATTCATGCCGCGCAGCGCCGGCAACAGAAACAGCAGTTGCAGCACGCCGGCCACGAGCACGGCCCAGCCCAGCGACAGGATCGGAACCTGCAGGCGCGGCGCCAGCCACAGTGCGCCCGCGATCATGCAGATGTTGAGGATGACCGGTGCCAGCGCCGGCAGCGCAAAGCGGTGGAAACTGTTGAGCACGCCGCCGGCGAGCGCAGTCAGCGAGACGAACAGCAGGTAGGGGAACGTCAGCCGCAACAGGTCGGTCGTCAGGCCGAGCTTGCCGGGCTCTTCCAGCGCGCCCGGCGCGAAGGTCATCGCCAGTTGCGGCGCGAAGATAAGCCCGAGCGCGGTAACGATCAGCAAGGCGCCGCCCAGCGTGCCGGCCACGCGCGCGGTCAGTTCGCGCAGTTCGGCATGGCTGCGGGTTTCCTTGACCTGGGTGAACACCGGCACGAAGGCCGTGGAGAATGAGCCTTCGGCGAACAGCCGGCGCATGAAATTCGGAATCCGGAACGCGATGACGAAGGCGTCGGTAGCGGCGTTGGCGCCGAAGACGTGGCTGATCGCGACGTCGCGCGCCAGGCCCAGCACGCGCGAAATCATGGTCATCGCGCTGAACGAAAAAACCCCGCGCAGCAGACTGGGCGCCTTCACGCGAAAACCCCGGCTTGATTGACGCAAACCCGCGCGCCGCCTACAATTACCGGTCCTTTTCGCCCATCCATCCCATTTTGTAACGGAGTTTTCCCTTGGCCAACATCAAATCCGCCAAAAAGCGCGCCCGCCAGGCGGTCAAGCGCAACGCGCGCAACGCCAGCTCGCGCTCGATGCTGCGCACGGCGATCAAGAAAGTCGTCAACGCCATCGCCGCGAAGGACAAGGCCGGCGCCGAAGCCGCCTACAAGGCTGCCGAGCCGGTCATGGACCGCTATTCCAGCCGTGGCCTGATTCACAAGAACAAGGCTTCGCGCCACAAGAGCCGCCTGACCGCGCATATCAAAGCTCTCTGAGCGATTGAGCGCCTCCCCAAAAAAGCCGACTTCTGTCGGCTTTTTTGTTGCTCGCCGTCTCACGCCTGTTCGCTCCGTAGCGCGTCGAAGAAAGCCTGAATTTTCAGGCAGACATCCCAGGTGCCATCCTTCGCGATCGCGGAAACCACGAACCACGGCGCCTTCCATTTCAACTTGCGCACGATGGCCTTGGCGAGTTTTTCGCGTTCTTTGGGGTCCAGCAGATCGGCCTTGTTGAAGACCAGCCAGCGCGGCCGTTCCAGCAATTCCGGGTCGAATTTCTCGAGCTCCGCCTCGATCGCATGCACCTGTTCGACTGGATCGACCGCATCGTCCAGCGGGGCCATGTCGACTAGGTGCAGCAGCAGCCGTGTCCGCGAGACGTGCTTGAGGAACTGGATGCCGAGGCCGGCGCCATCGGCGGCGCCTTCGATCAGGCCGGGGATGTCGGCGATAACGAAGCTCTGGTCGGTGGCGATGCGCACGACGCCCAGATGCGGCTGCAAGGTGGTGAACGGATAGTCCGCCACGCGCGGCGTGGCTGCGGAGACCGCGCGGATGAAGGTGGATTTGCCTGCGTTCGGAAAGCCGAGTAGGCCGACATCGGCCAGCACCTTCAATTCCAGGCGCAGCTCGCGCTCTTCGCCGGGCGATCCCGGAATGGCCTTGCGCGGCGCGCGATTGGTGGAACTCTTGAACGCGGTGTTGCCGGCGCCGCCGTGGCCGCCCTGCGCCACCTTCAGACGCTGCCCATGCGCGGTCAGGTCGCCGATGGTCTCGTCGGTGTCGATATTGATGACGGCGGTGCCGACCGGAACGCGGATGACCCAATCGTCGCCGCGCTTGCCGGCCATTTGCCGGCCCATGCCGTTCTCGCCGCGCTGGGCGCGGAACGTGCGTTCGTTTCGGATATCCACCAGCGTGTTCAGGCCCTCGTCCGAGACCAGCCAGACGTCGCCGCCGTCGCCGCCGTGGCCGCCGTCGGGGCCGCCCAGCGGGATGGATTTTTCGCGGCGGAAGCTGACGCAGCCATTGCCGCCGTTTCCTGCGTGGACGGTGATCTGTGCTTCGTCGACGAATTTCATACGATTTTCACTCTATCCAAAAACAAAGCCCCGCGCATGGCGGGGCTCTGTCGAATTGCTGACGCAACGATTTACGCCTTGGCGACGCTCACCGTCCTGCGGCTCTTGGCGCCCTTGACGCTGAACTGCACGGTGCCGTCGACCAGCGCGAACAGGGTGTGGTCGCGGCCGAGACCGACGCCTGCGCCCGGATGGAACTGGGTGCCGCGCTGGCGCACGATGATGTTGCCGGCTTCCACGGCCTGACCGCCATAGAGCTTCACGCCGAGATACTTCGGGTTCGAGTCGCGGCCGTTACGGGTACTGCCGCCAGCTTGTTTATGTGCCATGACTGTTGCTCCTCACGTAGCCGTAATGGAGGTGATTTCCACCTCGGTGTAATGCTGCCGATGGCCCATCTGCTTCATGTGGTGCTTGCGGCGGCGGAATTTGATGATGCGGACCTTGTCGGCGCGGCCGTGCTTGACGACCTTGGCGCCAACGCTCGCGCCAGCGACGAGCGGAGCGCCCATCGTGATGCCCTCGCCTTCGCCCAGCAGCAGCACCTGGTCGAACGTGACCGCGGCGCCGACATCGGCTTCGAGTTTTTCCACACGCAGGGTCTCGCCCTGCATGACGCGGTATTGCTTACCGCCGGTTTTGATGACTGCGTACATGTTTCTTGACCTCGGTTCTGTAGTTATTCTGGAAGAATCCACAAAGTGGACTGCGCATTGTACGGATGCGCCGCGCTCGTGTCAAAGCCAAAAATGGGGAAAACCCACGTGTTTACCGCCACTTGGGACGGGAATCCCAGCCCTTGCGACTGGCCGGTGTTCTTTTGCATCTGGACCGGCCATGCCATCGCTTGACCGGCGCGCTACACTACTCCGTTCACTCGAATCCGGCCTGTTCATGGACTTCATCCGCATCCGCGGCGCACGCACGCATAACCTGAAAAACATCGACCTGGACCTGCCACGCGACAGCCTGATCGTCATCACCGGCCTGTCCGGCTCCGGCAAGTCCTCGCTGGCCTTCGACACGATCTACGCGGAAGGCCAGCGCCGCTACGTCGAATCGCTGTCGGCCTACGCACGCCAGTTCCTGTCGGTGATGGAAAAACCCGACGTCGATCACATCGAGGGCTTGTCGCCGGCGATTTCGATCGAGCAGAAATCGACTTCGCACAATCCGCGCTCCACCGTCGGCACCATCACCGAGATCTACGACTATCTCCGCCTTCTCTTCGCCCGCATCGGCCGCCCCTTCTGCTTCCAGTGCGGGGAGGAAATCACAGCCCAGACCGTCCAGCAGATGGTGGACGCGATCC
>JAICYA010000009.1 GCA_025934455.1 Rudaea sp. | reverse complement strand
GGCAGCACATAATCGCCGGCGCGCACCTCGTAATCGGTGCTGGTCACCAGCACCGACGCCGGATTGCCGGCGTGGGTTGCCGCGACTTCACCGTACTGGAGCATCTCGTAACCGAGGAAATGCACGTTGCCGTGCAGGGTGAAATGATCCGGGCCGTGGTGCCAGAGCATGCTCGGGCGGTCGTCGCGGTCCTGCATGTCCTGGCGGAATATCTCGCTTGGGCGGCCGTCCTTGCCAGCGATCTCGTAATAGCGCCCGATCGGGCGCGCCAGCACATAACGCTGGCCCGGCTGGGCATCGAGTCCGCGTACGTAGATCAACTGGCCGGTCGCGCCGTTGATGTGGTGGTCCTCGATGCCGACCACGTGCGGCGCCTTCTTGAATTCGTCCTCGCTCAGCAGGCGCGGCTTCTTCAGGAAATCCTCGATCGCCGACAGCGGCAACGGCTTGACCGCGCTTTCCAGCTGCTCGGCGCGGGTATGCGGTTCGATGCCGCCACGGCCGGCGAAACCGATGCCCGGTTTGCCGTTCAGATAGGCGAGGCTGAGCACGTCGCCCGGATAGATCAGGTGCGGATTCCGGACTTGCGGATTGGCCTGCCAGACTTCCGGCCACTGCCACGGTTTCTGCAGGAACTTCGCCGCGATGCTCCACAGCGTGTCCCCCTTGCGCACCGTGTAGGTGTCGGGATGATCCTTCGCAAGCTGCACCGAGGCGGCGTAAGCCGTGAGCGTGAGCAGCAATCCGGCACAAATTGCAGGTAGTTTTTTAAGCATGGCTGCCAATTACCTGATTCCCAAAGGGCTTCCCGAGTGTATACGAAAATTTTAACGGCGCAAATGATGGCCTGCACGAAATCGCCAACCCAACGGGCAAGCCGGTGACAAAGTCGCGCCAAGTGTCGAATCGGCGTAGAATTTTTCCGAAATCCCGATACTTTGCCGGCGCTTGAGCCGGTGCGCCCGCACCCCATATCGATGCCATGCTGAACATCCTGGAATTCCCCGACCCGCGCCTGCGCACCAAGGCCCAACCCGTGGCCGTGTTCGACAAGGCCCTGCACGCGCTCATCGATTCGATGTTCGCGACCATGTATGCCGCGCCCGGCATCGGCCTGGCCGCAACCCAGGTCAACGTGCACAAGCAACTGCTGGTGCTCGATGTTTCCGAGGAAAAGAACGCGCCGCTGGCCCTGATCAACCCGAAAATCCTCGAACGCGAAGGCGCGCAGGTCTACCAGGAAGGCTGCCTGTCCGTACCCGGAATCTTCGCCGATGTGGAACGTTCCGAGCGCATCGTCGTTGAAGCGCAGGATCGCGACGGCCAGCCGATCCGCATCGCCGCCGACGGCCTGCTCGCGGTGTGCATCCAGCACGAAATGGATCACCTGATCGGAAAACTCTTCGTCGATTATCTGTCGCCGCTCAAGCGCGAGCTGGTCAGGAAAAAATTGGAAAAAGCTCATCGAGCCACGGCCTGAGCTGACAATGCCCGCGCCGCTTCGGCTGGTTTTTGCCGGCACACCTGAGTTCGCGGTGCCGCATTTGCGCGCCTGCCTCGCGGAAAATGTGGAAATTGCGGCGGTGTATACACAACCGGACCGCCCGGCCGGCCGCGGCCGCGCACTGGCGGCAAGTCCGGTCAAGCAGGCCGCGCTGGCGGCTGGACTCGTCGTCGAACAACCCGAATCGCTCAAATTGCCGGATGCGAAGGCACGCTTGCGCGAGCTGAATCCCGATTTGCTCGTCGTCGTCGCCTATGGCTTGATCCTGCCGCGCGCGGTGCTGGCGATTCCGCGCCTGTGCTGCTGGAACGTGCACGCTTCGCTGCTGCCGCGCTGGCGCGGCGCCGCACCGATACAGCGCGCGATCCTCGCTGGCGACACGCAAACCGGCGTGTGTCTGATGCGCATGGCAGCCGGGCTCGACACCGGGCCTGTCATGCTTCGCCGCGAAATCGACATCGCCGCGGACGACACCGGCGGCAGCCTGCACGACAAGCTGGCCGCATTGGGTGCGCAGGCACTTGGCGAGGGGCTGCGCCGCACGCAGGCGGGTGAGACCCTGACCGCGCAACCGCAGCCGGAAGCCGGCGTGACTTACGCGCACAAGCTGGAAAAATCCGAGGCACGGCTGGACTGGATCGAATCAGCCATCGCATTGGAGCGCAAGGTGCGCGCCTTCGATCCCTGGCCGGTCGCGGAAGCGGACCTGGCCGGCGAACGCGTGCGCGTATGGGGTGCGCAAGCCATGCCGGGCAGTAGTGCGAGTCCGGGTGCCGTCATCGCGGCCACGAAGCACGGTATCGATGTCGCCTGCGGCGAAGGCGCGCTGCGAGTGACCAGACTCCAGCGTGCCGGCGGGCGTGTCGTGACTGCGGCCGATTACCTGAACGCACGCCCCGAGTTGAAGCACGCGTGAGCGCAAGTCGCCCCGACCCGCGCGCGCTGGGAGCGCAGGCGCTAGCCGGCGTCGTCGCGGGACAATCGCTGCGTGCTGCATTTGCCGCATTGTCCACAAAGTTGCACGATGCGCGCGACCGCGCACTGTTGTCGAGCCTGCTGCACGAGGGCGCGCGCTGGTGGCTGCGCTTCGACGCGGCGCTGGGATCGCTGCTGGAACGGCCGTTGCGCGAGCGCGAAAGCGATATCCACGCCCTGCTCGTGCTCGGCCTCGTGCAACTGGAAATCATGGGCCTGAGCGACTACGCCGCCGTGGCCGCCACGGTCGAGGCCACGCGCGCCTTGCGCAAGCCGGCGTTCGCGGGCGTGGTCAACGCCGTGCTGCGGCGCTGGCTGCGCGAGCGCGAAACGCGACGCGCGCAGCTGGATCGCGATGCGGTGACGCGCACGGCGCATCCGCGTTGGCTGATCGAAAAATTCGACGCCGATTGGCCGGATCAGACCGAAGCCATCCTTGCCGCGAACAACGCACCAGCCCCGCTGTGGTTGCGCGTCAACCGGCGCCGTATTGCGCGTGCGGATTTCGCTGCGCAATTGGCAGCGCAGGGTGTCGTTTGCCGCGTGCCGGAGGATGCGCCCGACGCGTTGATCCTCGATGCCAGCCGTGACGTGACCAGTTTGCCCGGTTACAGCCAGGGCCTGTTTTCGGTGCAGGACGGCGCCGCGCAACAGGCCGTGCGCCTGCTCGACCTGCATGACGGTCAACGCGTGCTCGATGCCTGCGCCGCGCCCGGCGGCAAGAGCGCGCATATTCTGGAAACGGTGGACGTGGAATTGACCGCGCTGGACAGCGATGCACGGCGCCTGCCGCGCCTGCGCGAGAATCTGACGCGTCTTGGCCTGACCGCCGACGTGCGCGTGGGCGATGCTGCCGATCCGCGCGGCTGGTGGGATGGCCACCCGTTCGACCGCATCCTTGTCGACGCGCCGTGTTCGGCGACCGGTATCATCCGCCGCCAGCCGGACGTGAAGCTGCATCGGCGTGCGGCGGATATTCCCGCCCTCGCCGCGATACAGTCGCGCCTGCTCGAGGCGCTGTGGCCTTTGCTCCGGAGCGGCGGGCGCTTAGTCTATGCCACGTGCTCGGTACTGGCGGACGAAAACGCGCGTCGAATCGAAGCATTCGTGTCCGCCCGCGCGGACGCGCAACCGATGGCACCGCCGCTGTCCTGGCATGCGGCGGGCGCGGGCGCGCAGAACCTGCCGGGGGAATCCGGCATGGACGGATTTTTTTATGCAGTATTGGAAAAGCGTAATTAGTCTGTTTTTGTGCATCGTGCTTGGCGCCTGTGCGCCTGCGCCGGGCGCATTCGTGTTGCGTTCGGCCTTGCTCGATGCCGGTACGCTGACCGTGAGCAGCGACTGGCGGCCGGACGCTCAGGTGCTCGACGCCCTCGACCACGGCATCGAACTGCCGTTCGTGGTGACGCTGAGCGCGCAGCGATCCGGTTTCGCGTCGACCCGGATCCGGCGGCACGTGCAATTGCGCTATTTCCCGCTGTCGCGCCAGTACCAGTTGCGCGATGTGGAAGACGCATCGACGCGCAACTATGCCGCACGTGCGCTGGCGCTGACAGCGATGGAAAACCTGCGCCTGCCGCTGCCCGGATTCGACGCTGCCGGCGCGACCCGATTGCGCGTGCGCATCGCGCTCGATCGCGATGAATTGCCCGGCGCGCTGCGCCTGCCTGCCGTGCTGCGATCGGCATGGCACATGGACAGCGGAGACTACGCGTGGCTCCCGCGGGCCGGTTGACGCGCATCACGCGGCGCGCGTTGCCGGCGCTGGCCGTGGCCGTGCTGCTGGCCGCGGCGCTGGTGCTTGCCAACGATGCGGCCGGCGGCGCGAGCCGGCTGGGCGCCTGGTACCCGTGGATGCTCGGCGCCTGCGTGCTGGCGCTGACGACGCTGGTCGCGATCATCGTCCAGCGCCTGCTGCGCCTGCGTCGGGAATTGCGCGAACGCGCGCCCGGCGCGACTTTGAACCGGCGCGTGCTGGCGATGCTGATCGTGCTCGCCCTGCCGCCGGTATTCGTGGTCTACGGCTTCGCCCTGAATTTTCTCGACGCGACCATCGAAACCTGGTTCAACGTACGCATGGAACACGCCATGGACGATGCGCTGGAAATCGGCCGCGTCTACCTCGACGAACGCCTGCAGGCCGCGCAGCAGGAAAGCGCGGCGCTCGCGCGGACCCTGCACGACAGCGCCGATGCGGATTTGCAGAAACAACTGGATATCGCGATCGATGCGCAGGGCGCGCTGCAACTGGCGGTGTTCGGCAAGGACCAGTCCGTGCTCGCCACGGCCAGTGCCGATCCGCAATTGCTTACGCCGGCGTATCCGGATTCGGCGGCACTGTTGCAGGTGCAGGGTAACGGCCACTACGCCGCGGTCGAGCCGCTCGGTGCGCGCCTCGTGTTGCGCGTGGTCGATCCGTTGCCGGCGACTGCTCCCGGCAGCGAGCGCCTGTTGCAGGCGTTGTATCCCTTGCCGGCGCGCCTGCAGGCGCTGACCACGGGCGTGGAGCAGGCGAATTTCGATTTCCAGCGCCTGAAATTCCTGCGCGGCTCGCTCAAGCTCACGTTCACCCTGGTGCTCACCTTCGTGTTGCTGCTGTCGGTGCTGTTCGCGCTGATGCTGGCGTTCGGCATCGCGCGCCGGCTGACGGCGCCGATCGGCCGCCTCGCCGCGGCCACGCGCGCGGTCGGGGCGGGCCGCTACGACACGCCGTTGCCGGTCGGCAGCCGCGATGAACTCGGATTCCTGCTTGCTTCGTTCAACCAGATGCAGCGCGAGCTGGAACAATCCAATGCGCGCCTGACCCACAGCGCGCAGGAAACCGAGAACCAGCGCGCGTACCTCAAGGCCGTGCTCGAGCGCCTGTCCGCCGGCGTGCTCGGTATCGACCGCACAGGCACGCTGCGCACGCTTAACCGCGCCGCCGAAAGCATTCTCGACCTGCCGCTGGCGCGCTATGTCGGTCAGCCTCTTTCCGTATTGCGCCGCGATCAGCCGCAACTGGCACCGTTGCTCGATCCGATCCTGCGACACGTCCGCGAAGGCCTGCGCGAGTGGCGCGAGGAAGTGGTGCTGGTGCGCGGCGACGAACGTCGCTTGCTCTTGTTGCGCGGAGCGGAACTGGCCGGCGCGGACGCCGGCAGTGTCGCCGTGTTCGACGACCTGACCCAGCTCGACCGCGCCCAGCGCGACGCGGCCTGGGCCGAGGTCGCGCGCCGCCTTGCGCACGAGGTGAAGAATCCACTCACGCCAATCCAGCTCGCGGCCGAGCGCCTGCGCCGGCGCTTTTTCGGGCGCCTGCCGGCGGACGACACCGAAGTGCTCGACCGCGCCACGCACACCATCGTCGCCCAGGTCGAGGCGCTCAAGTCGCTGGTGAATGCGTTCGGCGACTATGCACGGCCGCCGCAGATCGAGGCGCGCGCGCTGGACCTGCACGCGCTCGCCGGCGAAGTGCTGGATCTGTACGAGAACGACCAGCGCATCCAGCTCACGCGCCGCTTCGAGGCGCACGAGCCCGTGCTGCGCGCGGATGCCGGCCGCCTGCGCCAGCTGCTGCACAACCTGATCAAGAACGCACTGGAAGCGATCGGCGACGCGCGCAAGCCGCACATCGAGGTAGCGACGCGCGACTTTGTGGAAAATGGCCAAAAGTGGATCGAACTGTCCGTTGCCGACAATGGCCCGGGCCTGCCCGCGGGTTTCGGCGAGCGCTGGTTCGAGCCCTACACCTCAAGCAAGCAGCGCGGCACGGGCCTGGGCCTTGCCGTCGCGAAGAAAATCGCCGAGGAACACGGCGGCAGCATCCGCGCGGAGAATCGTGCCGGCGGCGGCGCGATGTTCGTCCTGCGCCTGCCGCGCGAGGCCGTGGCATGAACGCCGCGACGGCGAGCGAACGCCGCGCTTTCTGGCTGTTTGCCCTGCTCGCCGTGTGCGTGCTCGGTGCCGGGTTGGGCCTGCGCGATCCGTGGCCGGCGGACGAACCGCGTTTCGCCCTTGTCGCCCAGCAAATGGTGCAAAGCGGCGACTGGCTGTTCCCGCACCGCGGCAGCGAACTGTACGCGGACAAGCCACCGCTGTTCATGGCCCTGCAAGCGGCCGCGTATGAACTGACGCGGCACTGGCGCATCGCCTTCCTGCTGCCGTCGTTGCTCGCGTCGCTGGGAACCTTGCTGCTGGTCTACGACCTTGGCCGGCGCCTGTGGGACCGGCGCACGGGACTGATCGCCGCCTGGCTGACCCTGTTCGCCATCGGTTTCACGTTCCAGGCGCGGCGCGCGCAGATCGATCCGATGGTCACGTTCCTGATCACCTTGGCCAATTACGGCCTGCTGCGGCATCTGCTGCGCGGGCCGGACTGGCGGCAGTGGATGCTCGGCGGATTCGCCGCGGGCCTGGGCATCATCACCAAGGGCGTCGGTTTCATCGCCTTCTTTTGCGTGTTGCCGTGGCTGTGGATTCGCCGGAAAAACCCGGCGCAGGACGAGTTGCGCTTCGTTGGCGGTTGGCGCTGGCTGCTCGCACCTGCGCTGTGCGTGGTCGTCGCGGCGCTGTGGCTGGTGCCGATGCTGCTCGCGGTGCAGGCGCATCACGATCCGGCCTATGCGGCGTATGTGAACAACATCCTGTTCCACCAGACCGCGCAACGCTATCTGGACGCCTGGCATCACGACCAGCCGCCCTGGTACTACCTCGAAGTGATCGCGCTGCAGTGGTTGCCACTCAGTCTTTTCCTGCCGTGGCTGGTGCGGCCGTGGTGGCGGAGCTTGCGCGAGCACGATGCGCGCTACGCCGTGCTGCTCGGTGTCGTCGCGCTGGTCGTGGTGTTCTTCAGCGTGTCGGCGGGCAAGCGCGAGGTCTACATTTTGCCGGCATTGCCGCTGTTGGCACTCGCCGCGGCGCCGCAGATTCCACGGATTCTCGATGCCACGCACTGGCCCGCACGCCTGCTGTGGACGCTGTGCGCGTTGCTTGCCGCGGGTGCGCTCGGCGTCGGCGTGTATGCGGGTTGGATGAATCCGGATTGGGGCCTGCGCCAGCTCGCCGCGCGCGAACTGGATGCACAGGCGGCACCGATCTGGGACTGGCTCGCCGCGTTCGGACTGGCCGGGATTGCCGCCTGCGCTTGGCTCGGCCCGCGCCGTCCCTTGCGCGTGTGCACGCTGGTGCTCACCGCGTTCTGGGTCTGCGTCGGATTCGGCGTGCAGCCGGCGCTCAACGACGCGAGTTCCGCGCGCGGCCTGATGCGCGCGGTCGGCGCGCGCCTCGGCGTGCAGGGCGAACTCGGACTCGTGGCCTGGAAGGAACAGAACCTGCTGATGGCCGATCGTCCGGCCAGGGATTTCGGGTTCACCCGACCCTGGCGCGAGCAGCTGTCGGCGGCGATCCGCTGGCAGCAATCCGCGCCCGCGCAACGCTGGATCCTCCTGCCCGACACCGCGCTCGATCCCTGCATCCTGCGCAGCCGCGCCGTCGATGTCGGTTCGTCCAACCGCATCGACTGGTGGCTGTTCCGCGCCGATGCGGTGGCCGCTGCCTGCCGCGATGGAGAAGTGCCCGGCGCGGCCGCGGTCACAGCGCACTGAGGCCGTGGGTTTCCGCAGTATCGTCAGATTGCGTAGCCGCGATCGAGCAGCCACAGCATCACGAATTTCTGGCGCACGTAGTTCGCCTCGACCCAGGCGTAGACCAGGCCGCGCCAGCCGTCGAGGAAGCCGGCGCGCAGCACGTAGCCGCGCACGAAGCGCCAGAACGGATTGAGCACGAGGGTCCACCAGTGCGCGCGCCGACCGTGCGCGTGGTGGTGTCGCGCCATGAGTTCGGCGTAGCGCTGCAAACGTCCGAGCTGGTCGGCCAGCGAGCGGTAGGCGCGGTGCTCCAGGTCGCCATCCAGCGCCGCCACCGTGCCGTCGACGCTGGCGTGTTCGTGGATCTCGCGATCGCCGCGCCAGCCGCCGCGGCGGCGGTCGAACATGCGCATGGCGCGATCCGGATACGCGTTGCCGTGGCGCAGGAATGCGCCGAAATATTCCGTCGCGCGCGCAAAACGGTAGCCGGCCGCGCCGGCGAAACCGCCGGCACGCGCCGCCTCGATCGCCGCCCGCAGCCGCGGCGTGACGCGCTCGTCCGCGTCCAGGCACAGCACCCAGTCGTGGCGCGCATTGCGCACCGCGAAATCCTTCTGCGTGCGGTAGCCGTCGAACGCGCGCACGAGCACGCGTGCGCCGTGCGCCTGCGCGAGTTCGCGAGTGGCGTCGGTGGAGGCCGAGTCGACCACCACGATGTCGTCGCAGAACGCGACCGACCGCAGGCAGGCGACGATGCGGTCGGCTTCGTTGCGCGTGATGATGCAGGCGGAAAGTTGCGGGCGGGCGGTGTCGGGCATGGTCGCGAAGGTTAACCCATGCCCGCGCGGTCGGCATCGGGCAACGCTGGCCGGGCCGCCGACAATCCGCGCCAGGCCTCGAACACCTGCGCGGGAGCGATCTGGGCAACGCCGGCCTCGGGAGGCTGCGCGCCGAGATTGACGATCGGCTGGCCGAACGCACTGCGGCGCGCCCAATTTTGCGGACCGTATTTGCCGCCGTACAACACGACCAGCGGACAGCCCATCGCGGCAGCCAGGTGCGCCGGTCCCGAGTCCACCGAGACCATGCTGTGCGCGCGTTCGAGCACGCCGAGCAGACGGCGCACGGGCAAGTCTGTCGTCGCCAGTTTTACCTGAGGCAAATTCGTTTCGCGCGCGATCGCTTCGCACACCGGCGTTTCCACGGGCGATCCGCACAGCAGCAGGTTCGCCGCCGGCAGGGATTCGTGCATAGCACGCAGCAGGCCGACCCACGATGCAACCGGCCAGAATTTCGGATCGACTTCGCGCCGTTGCCACCAGCGCCGCAGGCGCCAGTTGCCCGGCTGCAGCAATATCAGCGGTGCCTCCATGAGACCGCGTTGCCGCAGCCAGGCCTCGGCGTCGGCATGGTCGTTTGCGTCGAGGTACAGGCGGGGCGCGGCATGTGCGTCGTCGTCACGCCAGGGATAGTCGGCCGCGCGAAACGCCGCCGGCGTCGTGCGGCCGAAGCGCAGTACCTGTTCGACCTTGTGTTCATCCGTTTGCTCGCCGATGTCGGGCATGAACAAGCAGCGCTCACGCGGCACGCGCGCCCAACGCAACAACCAGCGGATGTGCTTGAGCGAGCCGCGTGAATCCTCGGAAATGTAGATGGGGCCTGCGAAGTGGCGCAGCCAGGCGATCGCGCGCCAGCGTTCCGGGCTGAACGCCAGCAGGGTGCGACGCGAGCGGAACTGCGTGATTTCGCCGACGTCGGGATGCGCCGCATACAGGGCGCCGGTCCAGGTTCCCGCGCTGATGATCCGGCATGGCGCTCCATAGCGCTGGCGCAACAGATGCAGCAACGGTTCCTGCAGCAGCATGTCGCCGAGGCGGCCGTAACGGATGAGCAACGGTGTTATCGGTATTGCCATGAAGATAAGGATCCAAACGGGCGCGCGCATTCTAGCGGCGCAAACTTAATTTCTTCGCAAAGCGTCGAAACGCGTTATTCTTGCACGTCGCATTTTCGCCACAGGCCGTTCCATGAGCGCCGGACGCGTACTCATCGTCGACGACGAACCGGATATCCGCAGCACCGTCAAGGAAATCCTCGAGGACGAGGGCTACGTCGCCATCCTCGCCGCGAATGCCGACGAGGCGCGCGCCGCGCGCGAGCGCGAGCGTCCCGACGCGATCCTGCTCGATATCTGGATGCCCGGCACCGACGGCATCGCCCTGTTGCGCGAATGGGCGGCGACGGGCGTGCTCGCGGCCTGTCCCGTCGTGATGATGTCCGGCCACGGCACGGTGGAAACCGCGGTCGAGGCCACGCGCCTGGGCGCCTGGGATTTCATCGAGAAGCCCATTTCGCTGGCGAAACTGCTGCTCACGCTCGAGCGTGCACGCGAAGCCAGCCGCCTGCGCCACGAAAACGAAGGCCTGCGTCAGCGCCTGGCCTTGCCGCTGGAGCCGGTGGGATCGAGCAAGCCGATGGCGGCGTTGCGCACGCAACTGCAAAAGCTCGCGCAGCACGATGCCAGCGTGCTGATTCGCGGCGAAGCCGGCACCGGCAAGGAAACCCTGGCGCGCTGGCTGCACGCACACGGCCCGCGCCGCAACGGTCCGTTCGTCGCCGTCGCGGCGGGCAGCATTCCACGCGATCATCTTGTGGCCGCGCTGTTCGGCACCGAGGATGCGAACAGCGTGCAGCCCGGCCTGCTTGAGCAGGCCAACGGCGGCACGCTGTTCCTCGACGAAGTCGCCGATCTCGACGCCGAGTTGCAACAACGACTGTTCAGCGTGTTGCAGCGCCGCGCCCTGGTGCGCAGCGGTGGCCGGGAACCGGCGCCGCTGGACCTGCGCGTGATCGCCGCGAGCGCGCGCGATCTGGATGCGCAGGTCAAGGCCGGTGCGTTCCGCGAGGAACTCTACTACCTGCTCAATGTCCTACCTTTGTCCGTGCCGCCGCTGCGCGAGCGCGCCGAAGACGTTCCGGAACTGCTGAATCTGTACGCGGATTTCTTCGCCGGCCGCGATCGGCTTCACTGTCGCCGCTTTGCTCACGCGGCGCAGAAACGTCTGTGCGCCTACGCTTGGCCGGGCAACGTGCGCGAGTTGCGCAACCTCGTGCAGCGCGTGCTGGTGATGGGCGGTGCCGCGGATGTGGAACCGGCCGAAGTCGAAGCCGCGCTCGGTGCGGTCGCGTCTGCGGTTGCGCCGAGTGCAGCCGGCATCGATTTCGACCTGCCGCTGCGCGAGGCGCGTGAACAGTTCGAGCGCGCCTATCTGCAGCATCAGTTGCAACAGGCCGGCGGCAGCGTCGGCAAACTGGCCAAGGCGGCCGGCATGGAACGCACGCATTTGTACCGCAAGCTGCGCGACCTGGGGGTGGATGTGAAAAACGCGGTGCGCGAAGACTGAACACCAACCCAGGAGAAAACCATGAGCGTGAAAAACAAGGTCGCCCTCGTCACCGGCGCCGCCAGCGGCATCGGCAAGCGCATCGCCGAAGTGCTCGCCGACAACGGCGCGCATATCGCCATCGCCGACATCAACCAGGCCGCCGCCGACGCGGCCGCGGCGGATATCCGCAAACGCGGCGTCAAGGCCTCGGCGGTGATGATGGACGTGACCAGCGAGGACCAGGTCGAGGCCGGTGTGGAAAAGACCGTGAAAGATCTTGGCAGCGTCGACATCCTGGTTTCCAACGCCGGCATCCAGATCGTGCATCCGATCGATGAATTCCCGTTCGCGGATTGGAAGAAACTGCTCGCGATCCACCTTGACGGTGCCTTCCTGACCACGCGTGCCTGCCTGAAGCGCATGTATGCGGCGGGCAAGGGCGGCAGCGTCATCTACATGGGCTCGGTGCATTCCAAGGAAGCTTCCAAGCTCAAGGCGCCTTACGTGACTGCCAAGCATGGCCTGATCGGCCTCGCCAAAGTCGTGGCCAAGGAAGGCGCCGCGCATGGCGTGCGTGCCAACGTGATCTGCCCCGGTTTCGTGCGCACGCCGCTGGTGGAAAAGCAGATTCCGGAACAGGCGAAGGAACTGCACATTTCCGAAGACGATGTGATCAAGAAAGTGATGCTCAAGGACACCGTCGATGGCGAATTCACCACGGTCGACGACGTCGCCGCCTGCGCGCTGTTCTTCGCCGGCTTCGAAACCAACGCGCTGACCGGACAGAGCATCGTCGTCAGCCACGGCTGGTTCATGCAGTGAGCCCGGCGCGCGCGCGTGACGCGAAAAAATCCGCCAACCCGCAGCGTCGCAAATCCACCCAGACGCCAGCCGCGGCCGTGCGCGACTACGCGCACGTCGCCCTCGTTCTGCAGGGCGGCGGCGCGCTCGGCGCCTATCAGTGCGGCGTTTACGAAGGGTTGCACGAAGCCGGCATCGCGCCAAACTGGTTCGCCGGCATTTCCGTCGGCGCGATCAACGCGGCGCTGCTGGCCGGCAACCCGCCCCAGCATCGCGTTGAACGGCTGCGCGAATTCTGGGAACGCATTTCCGTTCCGGCCGTGCCGCTGGCGCGGCGCACAGCAGGTTGGCGGCGCCAGTGGATGTCGGCGTTCGCCGCGGTCGAGCCCTGGCGCAGTCTTGCCAACGCCGCCAGCGCGCTGGATGCGCTCGCGTTCGGGCAGAGCGGGTTCTTCGTGCCGCGTCCGCCGGCCACGCTGTGGAATGCGCACGATCCGGCGACGGCGAGCGTCTACAGCACCGCGCCGCTCAAGCGCACGCTCGAGGAACTCGTCGATTTCGATCGCATCAATCACCGCACCGCACCGCACCTGGCGGTCGGCGCGGTCAACGTGCGCAGCGGCAATTTCGTCTATTTCGACAACCGCGCCACGAAAATCCGCGCCGAGCATGTGATGGCCTCAGGCGCGTTGCCGCCGGGATTTCCCGCCATCGAGATCGATGGCGAATTCTATTGGGACGGCGGCGTGGTCTCGAACACGCCGCTCGAATACGTCATCGACAGCGAACCGCAAGGCGACATGCTGGCCCTGCAGGTGGACCTGTGGAGCGCGCGTGGCGAACTGCCGCGTAATCTCTCCGATGTGCTCGAACGGCAGAAGGACATCCAGTATTCCAGCCGCACCCGGCATGGCACCGACCGCCTCGCCGAACGCCAGCAATTGCGCACGGCATTGCGCAAGCTCGCGCACGCCTTGCCCGGCAAGCGCCTGCCCGCGCCCCTTGCGCGCGAACTCGCGCCATGGCTCGGCGAGGCGTGTCTGAACGTCGTGCACCTGATCTATCGCGCCAAACCCTACGAGGAGCAGTACAAGGATTACGCGTTCGGGGCGGCCACGATGCGCGAACACTGGGCGGCGGGTTTGGCCGACATGCGCGCCAGCCTTGCTCACCCCGACTGGTTCGTGCCGCCGCCGTCGAGTGTCGGCGTGGCCACCCACGACATCCATCGCGGGCGCAAATGAGCGCGCGGCTCGATAGCCTGCACGCCTTGTGCGGCGGGCCGCGCGACGGCGCACTGCTGCGCGTGGCCCTGGCCAACGCGTTGATCGATGAGGATGCCAACGTCGACGCAATCGCCGAATTGCGCCGCGCGCTGGAATTCGATCCGGACTACTCGGCGGCCTGGAAACAGCTCGGCAGACTATTGGCCGAATCCGGCGATGCGACCGCTGCCATCGAAACTTATCGCAGCGGCATCGCCGCGGCGCAAAAGCGCGGCGACAAGCAGGCGGAGAAGGAAATGCGGGTTTTTCTCAAGCGCCTGGAAAAACCCGCACGCAGTTGATGCGCGAAATCGCGCCGCGCTATTTGCCGATGTCGAAATGCCCGGAACTCACGACCTTGCCGCCGACACTGACGTCGACGCGATAGGTGCCAGAGGGCCAGCCCTTGGTCGGCTTGCTCAGCGAGAAATCCACGGCGTTTTCCTCTGCGCTATCGACACTGACATCGCTGCTGATGATTGTCGTTCCGGGCGGTGCGGCATCGGTTTTCTCGGCGATCCAGGTGGCGGTGATCTTGGTGCCAATGGCCACTTTATTGAACTCGTCGTGCATGTAGATCTTCGGCGTATCGTCGGTGAACGAATCGGCCGGGTCGCCCTGCTTGCTGTCGGAGAATTCCGGTTCGCCGAATTCGGAGCCGGACGCCGCGGTCTCGCCTTCCTGCGCGGCGGAGGGCGCATTCGCCGGCACCGCCGCCGCGCCCGCAACCGTGAAGGTTCCACTGCGCTTGTCCTTTTCGGCAGTTCCGTCGAGCATGCTCACCTCGATTCGGTAGGTGCCGGCCGGCCATGCGCCGTGCGGCGGCGTCAGCGAGTAGTCGCCGTGGCCGTCGCCCTTCAGCTCGAACGTCAGTTCCGAACCCGGCAGCGAAGCGTTGTCGGCAAAGCCTGCCACTTTTTCGGCGATCAGGCGCCATTTCAGCGTGACCTTGTCGGGCACGTTGGCAACGGTAGTTACCGCGTAAACGGTATCGGCCGCGGCGAAACTGTTCGTGGGCTGCGTGCCCGTCTTGTCTTTGGAAATCACGAAACCCGTGATATGTGCCGTGGTGAAGCCGACGTTGCAGGCCGCAACGAGCAGTACCGCCGCAAATACGCACGCTACCCGCACGCAACGAAACGTGTTTCTCATGGCACTCTCCGTGGATGAATTTCCCCGCGGCAACGATACCCTTGCGCGGCGCGTCACGGCAAGCTGCGCAGCAGCGAACGCAGGCGCATCAAACGCCGCTCGGTGGCCTAATCGAATAGCGCTTGTACTACGTCTAGAAAAAAACGCTTTTAAATTCCTAATGTTAAGTATATGGTTTACTTACCTACTAGCTACCTACTTAACGTATCGTGGACGAGAAAAGATCGCGGAATCCGTACAACGTTTCGTTGGTGAAAAATTGCGGAACACTTTCACTATATAAAATCCCTAGGTCGCGGTTCTGGTACTTTCGCTACTGGAGCGCGCGGCGTCACGCATACGTCAAAACCTCCACTCGAACTAGCGATAGAAACGAAGCGTTGCACGTAGCGAAACTGGCTTGGCAACAATCGGGCCTTCCGCTTGCGAAACAAATCGCACCAGAACTGACGTTCCGACATTGGGCCGATGAATTCCTGATAAGTCAGGCACGAGCAGTCGATCGACACGAGTTGAGCGCATCCGTTCAAAAGCTCGACAGGGGGCGTCTGCGTAATGCTTCAGAGTTTTTCGCTTCGACACCAATACGAGAAAT